>JAGOBQ010000430.1 GCA_017999215.1 Thermoanaerobaculia bacterium | reverse complement strand
GCGCGCGTGGCGACGCGGGACTACGACCCGGTCGAGGAGGCGCTCTCGGGGGAGCCCGGGACGCGCCTCGTCCTCTTCCTCGACGAGGTGACCGACCCGGGAAACCTCGGCTCGATCCTCCGCTCCGCCGCGGCGGCCGGGGCGTCCGTCGTCCTGCCCGAGCGGCACTCCGTCGGGCTGAACGAGTCGGTCTCGAAGTCGAGCGCCGGGGCGCTCGAGCGGGTGAAGGTGGCGCGCGTGGGGAACGCGGCCCGCTTCCTCGAGGACGTCAAGAAGGACCGGTTCTGGGTCTTCGGCGCCTCGCCGGAGGGGGAGCCGATGTGGGACGTCGACCTGACGGGCGACGTCGTCCTCTGCCTCGGCGCCGAGGGGCCGGGGCTCCGGCGCCTGACGCGCGAGACGTGCGACCGCCTCGTGGCCATCCCGATGGCGCCGGGCGCCGGGTCGATCAACGTCGCGGTCTCCGCGGCGGTCCTCCTCTTCGAGGCGCTCCGGCAACGCCGGTCGCCGGGTCGCTGAGCGCCGGAGCCGACCCCGCTACTGCGCGGGGTCCTCAACGGACCCGAAAGACGTGGACGACGGGCCGCGCCCCGTCCGCGAAGAGCTCCAGCAGGTAGAGGAGGCCGCTGGCGCGGTCGAACGTCACGTCGCCGAGGCGGAAGCGCTGCTGGACGCCCGGCCCGACGTCGGCGAGGTCGACGCCGGACGGATTCAGGAAGAGGAACGGGTCGACGTCGAGGTGGGCGTAGGGTTGCGGCTCCCACGGCTCCGACTCCCCGGAGGCGACCCGGGCGAGGTCGTCGGGGTCGTAGAGGAGGAGCCACCCGGCGAACCGGCTGCTCCACCACCCGCGGCTCGACGTGTGCCCCGCGCACTCGACCATCTCCGACGCGGCGCACGGCGTCCCGTCCGCGAGGCGGCACGTCGTGTACTCGTTCACGAAGTCCCCCGCGACGCAGGGGAGGTCCGGGCCCGCGGGGTTGAGGAAGCCGTACCAGAAGCGGGCGCCGACCCCTTTCGTCCCCGCGAAGAGGACGGCTGACTTCCCGGAGGCCGTCGTGAGCCAGGCCGCCCTCTCCCACGTGTCGCAGTGCTGCGTCCCGACCAGGCCTCTCTCGACCTTCTCCGTCTCGAGGGTCGACGCGTAGCGGAGGAGGCGCGTGGCCGGGAGCGTCGCGCCGGGCGCGGGAGGCGTCCCGGCGGAGTCGAGCCACGGCCTGTAGGCGAAGAGCGCGGGCCCCATTCCGGCCATGCCGCCGTCCCGGTATCGACCCGTGCCGAGGACGCGGCCCCCGGCGTGGGCGCTCGCCCACGCGTCGGGGATCTCGAGCATGTAGCCGTTCCCCTCCCACGGCGAGAGACCTTCCAGGAACCAGGCCCCCCTCGTGCGCGGGGCGGAGAGGTCGGGCTCGAACCAGGCGTGCGTGGGCCGGAACGGCGGCAACGGAAGGTGCTCTCCCCAGGCGAGGTGAATGCGCGGCCCCGTCTCGGGCCGGTCGAGGTACTGCATTCCGAGTCGCGGGATCTCGTCGATCCCGGCGAAGAGGCTGCCGGTGACGTCCGTCAGCGGCTGCAGCAGCCTCGCCACGGGGAGCGCCTCCGGGTCGCGCGAGACGACGGGAGCCGGAATGGCGACCTCCGCGACGCGGCTCCCGTCGGGGAGCTCTCCGTAGGGCATCCGGTCGTGGCCCGAGACGAAAAGAGAGCCGGGAAAGCCGTCGGCGCCGCCCGCCGGGTCGCCCCCCGGCCGGAAGGTCATGGCATTCCCTCCGTATTCGAACGTGAAGGGACGCTCTCCTCCGGCCGGGAGGCGAAATGCGCCGAGGTAGGAGAGGTCGGCGGGCGCGATCCGGCCGGACGGCGCAGACGCGCTCGGGACGGCCGGGACGTACGCGCCGTCTCCCGTCCGGAGGCCGGGCCCGGCGCCGTCGTTGAGGACCCCGTAGGCGAGCCACGGCGCCGTTCCCGCGATCCGCGTGACCCGGACCCATCCCGACGTCACCCCGAGCGGGCGGAGGGGGTCGGCGAGCTGGCGCCACTCGCCCTCCGCGAGCGTGAATCGCGCGGGAGCGCCCGCGAGCACCCCGCCGCCGAGCGCGTTGAAGGCGCGGAGCTCGAGCTCGACCGCGCCCGAGCCGGCCGGACCGGCGTGGACGAGCGCGACGTTCGACCGGACCTCGGTGTCCGAACGAAGGCCGGCGATCCAGGCCTCGGTCCCGGAGGCCGGGGCGGACCGGGCGCCGGGCAGGAAGACCCCGTAGGCCCCGCCGCCGGGAGAGGGGGAGACGACGCGGGCGGCCGCCCAGAGCCCGGTCGCGTCCTCCGGCCCCGTCACCCGGAGGCGGCCGGCGAGCGGTGCGGTCCCCGCCGGCCCCGCCGCGATACCGATGCTGCGGAGGAAGGCGAAGGCGTCGGCCACGATCCGCTGCTCGCGGGGCGCGAGCGTTACCGTCGCGTGGCCGCCCGGGCCCGCGGACGGCGAGAGCGACTCCCGGTAGTCGAGGTCGAGGGGCGCGGCCGCGGGGCCGCGGTTCGCCAGGATCAGCTCGGTTCGAAACCCGGGCGTTTCGACGAGGACGGGGACGACGATCGCTCCGGGGGCCGCCGCGTCGGGCGCTGCCTCCAGGAACGAGCCATCGTTCGTCCCGTCGTCGTTCACGACCCCGTACGCGGAGAAGCTCCCTCCGCTGACCCGTTCCACGATCGCCCAGCCCTGCGGGATGCCGGCCCTGGCCAGGATGCCGTCGACCTGCCGCCATTCGCCCGGCCCGAGGCTCCAGCTCTCGGCCACGGGGACCTCCCGGCCGTCACCCGTGCCGCTCGCCGCGACGATCCGGAGCGTGACGGGCGAGCTGCCGGGGTTCCAGACGGCGAGGTTCGATCGCTCCGTCTCCGTTGCCCGCAGCCCGTGGACGACGGCCCGGCCGGAAAACGCGGAGGTCGGGCCCGCGGCGAGGTAGGCGAGACCGGCCGCGCCGGCCGGATGCGGAGCGGCGGTCGGAGTCGTCGTGCGCGCGACGGCCGCGATCGACGCGGCCAGCTCGTCGGGAAGGGTGATCCGGAGCGTCCCGGCCTGGGGCGCACCGGAGGCGAGGCCCGGGAACGAGACGCCTCGCGCCTCCAGCCACCCGATGACGTCGGGAATCGTCCGCTGGGTCCCCGCCGCGAGCTCGTCCGACGCGCTCCCGAACGCGCTTCCGAGCGAGCCCCGGTAGGTGAAGCCGAGAACGGCGGGAGATGCGCCCCCGTTCGTCAGCGTCAGCTCCGTGAGATAGTGCGCGGCCCCGCTCCGGACGTCGAGGACAACGGGGACGACGAGGTCCGCCGCTGGCAGTCGAAACGACAACAGACTGACGACCCCGACCGGGATGGCGAGGAGGCGACGCATCGAATCCTCCGACAGGGTCCGTCCGAATATGGGACCGGGCGGACGAGACCGCCAGGAGGCCCCGTCCGGGGCGGTCGCGGCACGGGACTCGCTTGACGAGAAGCCCGAGCATTGATATAAGCCACGGTTCGCGCCTTCCGGCTTCGGCCGGGTGTCCGGCCGGAGGCCCCGGGGTGCGACGGGCTGGCGTAGCTCAAATGGCAGAGCAGCCGATTTGTAATCGGCAGGTTGCGGGTTCAAGTCCCATCGCCAGCTCCACGGGCGCTCCCGGAGAGGGTTCCGGGCCGCTCCGTGGGAAGGAGAGAGGAAGCGACGGACGTAAAGGCGGGTAGGTGGCCGAGTGGTTAATGGCAGCAGACTGTAAATCTGCCGCGCTTAGGCGCTACGGGGGTTCAAATCCCTCCCTGCCCACCAGCACTTCCGACATCGGCTCCGGCTCCCCCGGGGAGCGCGGAGCGACCGGTCCGGCAGACGGGCCCACGTAGCTCAGGCGGTAGAGCACGTCCTTGGTAAGGACGGGGTCAGCAGTTCAATTCTGCTCGTGGGCTCCAGACTCCTCTCCCGGGAAATCGGCCCCCCCGGGGAGAGGGCGGAACGAAGGGGACGAACGCCACGGGCGGGAGTAACTCAGGGGTAGAGTCACAGCCTTCCAAGCTGTTGGTCGCGGGTTCGAATCCCGTCTCCCGCTCCACCCCTTCCCCGGGGCGGGGACGGACGGGGAGCCGGGACGAGCCGCGGGGACGGCGAGGAAGCGGAGAAAGCGATGCCGAGAGACCTGATCAGCCTGGCGTGCGGCGAGTGCAAGCGCCGGAACTACACGACCACGAAGAACAAGAAGACCCACCAGGAAAAGCTGGAGGTCTCGAAGTACTGCCGTTTCTGTCGCAAGCACACGGCGCACAAGGAAGGCAAGGTCTAGGGACGGACGCGCACAGGGGTGTAGCTCAATTGG
>JAGOBQ010000040.1 GCA_017999215.1 Thermoanaerobaculia bacterium | reverse complement strand
GGGTCGTCTGGGCCGCGATCCGGGGCCAGGGGAGGGATTGGGAGGTCGCCGCGGAGATCGACCGGGGCGTGATGGCCGACTACGCCCGCCTCGTCGGGGAGGGGCGCTTCGCCGAGGCGTGGGAGAAGTGCCTCACCGCGAGCTACCGGGAGGAGGTCCCGCGGGAGAAGTTCGTCGCGGCGCACGAGAAGCGGCGCACCGGCACGGGCGCCCTGGTCGGCTGCCGGCTCCTCCGCGCGGACCTCACCCGCAACCTCTTCTCGAAGACGCGCGAGCTCCACCTCCTCTACGAGCTGACCTACCCCGGCCGCGTCGAGCGGGAGTACGCGAAGGTGAACGACGCCGACGGCAGCTGGCGGATCGAGGGGACCTACCACCTCAACGCCGGAGAGACCTACGACTTCCTGCTCTGGTGAGACGACACCGAAGGAGGCCTCGATGAAGCCCTCGTGCGCCCTGCTCCTCCTCGCGCTCCTCGCCGCCGGTCCCGCGGGGGCCGAGACGCCCGACGACCGCGGGTTCGACCCGACCGGCGTCTGGTACGGCCAGCACGGACCGCTCGCGCTCATGAGGGCCGGCGACACGCTCACCTTCTCGTACTCGGGCGTCTTCGGCGCGACGGCGCACATGTGCGACGGGATCGGCGTCGCCGGCTTCGTCGGCGACGGGAGGTGGGAGTACGTCGACGCGGAAGGGACCGTCTCGTTCACGACGAAGGACGGGAAGGTGACGATGGAGACGACGAAGGGGATCGCCTCCTTCTGCGGCGCGAACTGGCCGGGCGACACTTTCGTCAAGGACGGCTGGAAGCCCGCCTTCAACTGCACCGTGATCGCGCCGAAGGCCCGTTTCCTGACCGCGGCGCCGTCGCCCGAGCCGCGCAAGGGGTACGTCGTGAAGGGGAACGTCGTCGAGGCCGTCGGCCTCGTGAACGAGGGGACGCCGGGGTGGCTCCTCGTGCGGTACGTCGGAAAGAGCCAGACCACGGCCGGCCTCCTCGAGCGCGACGCGCTCGAGTGCCGGGAAGAGTAGGCGCCCGGAGGAACGGTCCTGCCGGGAAACGGAGGCGGGACGGACTCCGTCCCGCGAAGGAGGCTCCCATGAATGCCACGTTCGTTCCCCTCGCCCTCGTCCTCGCGCTCGCGCCCCTCTCCGGGTCCGCCGCCGACTGCCCGAAGGCGACCGCCGTCGAGAAGCTGTCGAAGAACGTGGCCTACAAGCCCGTCGCCCCGTTCGACCTCAAGGCCCTGACGAAGGCGAAGGCGACCAAGAGCGCCGTCGGGCTGACGGTCTTCGTCACGAACGTCGACTTCGACGTGAAGGCGGCCGCGGCGCGCCTGGACACGTCCCCGGTGAAGGGGAAGGGACAGGTCTCCCTCGCGATCACGTTCATGAACGCGTCGAAGCCCGTCGTCGCGGGCGAGTACGCGGTGCGGGCGAACGTCTGGGACCCGATGAACGTCCGCGGGGACCTCGGCTTCGGAAAGGACGACGGGACGCCCGTCGTCTACGGCCTCGGGCTGAAATCCGGCAAGGCCACTCTCGTCGAGGTGACCGACGCACGCGTCTGCGGGACCTTCGACGTCGTCGGACGGGACGGGCCGTTCAAGGGCTCGTTCGTCGCGACGATCGTGAAGTGACGCCGCGAAGAGCGGCCGATCGCAAGAGGAGGGAACAGATGCCGAACCGACTCGCGCCCGTGCTCGTCGCGTCCCTCGCGGCTTTCGCCGCCGGCACGCTGCCGGCTGGAGCCCTCTCACCCGCGCCGATCGAGCTGCACGGTCTCAAGGCGACTCCCCCGGTCTCCTTCTCCCTTCCGGAGAGCGCCGGCCTCGACGCCGTCCGCGTCGTTCACCCGGCCGACGCGAAGGCCGGGGGCGAGAAGCTGAGCCTCCTCGCCGTCGCGTTCCCGAAGGACTCGGGCATGACCGACGCGGAGCTTCTGGAGTACGTGAAGACGACGTTCCTCGCGACCTCGGCCTCCGGCACGCCCGTGGAGCGGACGCTCCTCGGGAGGAAGGTGACCGGGCAGGCGCTCGAGAAGAAGATTCCGGCGCGGTCGCTCGCCCAGGTCTACGTCGCGACGAAGAAGTCGGGCGACAAGGTCGTCCTCGCGATCGTCTTCACGCCCGGATTCGCGAACGATGCCGAAGCGGCGATCGGCGCGATCACGGCCTCCCTGAAGGAGTAGGAGCCTCATCTCGCGGAACGAGCCCGGGTACCCCGTCCGGGACGCGGGCGCACGGGCCGACCTCGTACTCAAGGAGGAGTCCCCGATGTCAAGACGTCACGCCACCGTCTCCGCCGCCACGATCGCGCTTCTCGTGCTGGGACCGCTCGCCTGCCGGAAAGCCGAGGCCCCGGCGGGCGATCCTCCGCCCACCGCTGCCGTCGCCGCGGCAGCGCCGGCTCCCGCCGATCCGTCCTGCAAGGAGGGCTCTCAGCGGCCGTATCCCGACGGGAGGCTCAAGGAGTGCCTCCTCGCGGCGGACTGGGTCTACGGGCCGTACACCTGCCGGGTGAACTGGAGCGTCGTCCTCCACCCGGACGGCAAGCTCAAGGAGTGCAAGATCGCCGGGACGGCGACGTTCGACGGGCTCGTCGTGAAGGAGTCCCTCGCCCTCTACGAGGACGGGACGTTCAAGCGCGGCGTCGTCGCGGCGGCGAAGACCTTCGGCGACGTGGAGGCTCGCGAGGGGGACTGGGTCACCCTCTCCCCCGGCGGGGCGCTGAACCGGCTCGAGCTCCTCGGTGGCCCGCGGACGATCCAGGGTTATCCGTGCAAGGGAAGCGAGAACTACTTCCACGAGAACGGAAAGCTGAGGAAGTGCACGCTCGGCGAGGTCTTCAGGCAGGGCGAAAAGGAGCTCCCCGCGGGGACTCTCCTTTGCTTCGACGAGAGCGGTCAGCCCACCGAGCCCTGCACGCTGATGACGCCGTAAGTCGCCGGGCGACCGCGGTGGGCCGGCGAAGCGGGGGCCGGCCCTCCGACCCCGGCGGGATCCCCGTTCGAATGCATCAACGCCAAACCTGGAGATCGCGTCTCATCGGTTAGGATACTGACCGAACCGGCCAGAGACCGTCTCCAGGAGGGACCCAGATGCACGAACGAGCCGCGCGGCCCGGGGATGGCGCTTCGCTCTTCCGCTCCCCCGAGTACGACGCCCTCCCCGCGGAGGACCGCGCCACCGTCGACGCCCTCGTCTCGACGCTCCACGTCCCGGCCGGATCGACGGTCTTCCGGCAGGGAGAGCCGGGCGACGCGATGTTCGTCGTCACCGGCGGCCTCTTCCGCGTTACCGGGACGACCCCCGCCGGAGCCGAGGTCACGCTCGGCGAGATCGGCCCCGGCGAATGGACGGGCGAGATGGCCCTCCTCACGGGTCAGCCCCGTTCGGCGACGCTGACCGCCGTCGAGGACGGAGTCCTCGCCCGCCTCCCGCGCGAGGGCTGGGACGAGCTCGCGCGGCGCTACCCCGCCGTCGCCTCGAGGCTGACGGAGGCGATCGGCCCGCGCCTGCGGCGCGCGCAGCTCCTGCGCGTCTGGGAGGAGCTCTTCGGGATCACCGAACCGGAGGCGTTCCGCGACCTGGAAGAGGCCGTCGAGTGGCGCCGCGTCGCCGCGGGCGAGCTCCTCGTCCGCCAGGACGACCCGAGCGACGCGATGTACGTCGTCGTCACCGGGCGGTTCCGGACGACGGTGCGGGGCGCCGACGGCGTCGAGACGGTGGTGCGGGAAACGGGCCCCTTCAGCACCATCGGAGAGCTCGGGCTCCTCGCGGAGCAGCCGCGCTCGGCTTCCGTCGTCGCGCTCCGCGACGGAGAGGTCCTCCGCCTCGGGCGCGACGCCTTCCGCGTCTTCGCGCTGAAGCGTCCGGAGGCGCTCCTGCGCGTCGCGTCGATCGTCGCGGGCCGCCAGGCGGGCGCCGCCTCACCGAAAGGCCGGCCCTCCTCCCCCGCCCCGGCGCCGGACGGCCTCACGGTCGCCGTCCTGCCGCTCAGCTCGCCCGCTGCGGCGTCCGCGCTCGCCCGGATGCTCGCCTCGCGCCTCGAGGCGCTCGGATCGACGCTCCTCCTCGACGCCGCCGGCCTCGACGCGCGCCACGGGCGACCGGGCGTCGCGGAAGCGCCGACGACCGGGCCGCTCGGCCTGGCCGTCGACGTCTCCCTCCGCGAGCTCGAGGACCGGACGCGCCACATCGTCCTCGACGCGGGTTCGGGCGGGGAGGCCTGGAGAGAGCGCTGCCTGAGGCGCGCGGACCGCGTCCTCCTCGTTGCCGACGCTGCGGCCGACCCGTCTCCGGGAGAGATCGACGCGCGGCTCGCCGAGATGAGGCTCCCGGCGCGGAAGGAGCTCGTCCTCCTCCACGCCGAGGAGAAGACGGAGCCGCGCGGGACGGCCGCCTGGCTCGCCGGGCGCGACCTCGCGGACCACCATCACGTCCGTCCCGGGAACGCCCGCGACGAGGTCCGCCTCGCGCGACGCCTGGCGGGACGAGGCGTCGCGCTCGTCCTCGGCGGCGGCGGCGCGCGCGGCGTGGCGCACATCGGCGTCATCCGGGCGCTCGAGGAGTCTGGGGTCGACGTCGACCTCGTCGCCGGGACGAGCATGGGGGCCGTCGTCGGCGCGAGCTTCGCGCGGCACGCCGCCTCCGCCCCGCTCCTCGCGCTCGCCGAGACGTTCGCCTCGCCGGGGAAGATCTTCGACAGGACGCTCCCCCTCGTCTCGCTGATGTCCGGGGGAAAGGTCCTGCGCGTGCTGAAGTCGCTCTACGGCGAGCGCGCGATCGAGGACCTCTGGACGCCGTTCTTCTGCATCTCGACGAACCTCACCCGCGCGCGGGTCGACGTCGAGAGGAGCGGCCCTCTCTGGCGCGCCGTGAGGAA
Organism: Thermoanaerobaculia bacterium; assembly: GCA_017999215.1. Taxonomy (GTDB): domain Bacteria; phylum Acidobacteriota; class Thermoanaerobaculia; order UBA5066; family UBA5066; genus UBA5066. The sequence continues at coordinate 10,197 of JAGOBQ010000040.1, read as the reverse complement.
GAGCATGTCGATTCCCGGCGTCTTCCCTCCCGTGATCGAGGAGGGCGACGTCGTCGTCGACGGCGGCGTCGTCGACAACTTCCCGGTCGAGAGGATGGCCTCCCGCCTCGACTGCGGCACGGTCATCGGCGTCAACGTCGCTCCCGCCGTCGACAAGGTGAAGCCGTACCGGTTCGGCCCGGAGCTCTCGGGCTGGAAGGTCCTCCGGGGCCGCATCCTTCCCTTCGCGCGGAAGACGCGCGCCCCCTCCCTCGTCGGCTCGATCCTCCGGACGCAGGAGATCAACAGCGTCATGGCGCTCCGGTCGGGCCTCCGGTTCGTCGACCTCCTCATCGAGCCGTCCGTCGACCGCTTCCGGCTGAACGAGTACGGGCGCTGGGAGGAGCTGGTCGAGGCGGGTCACTCGGCCGCGAAGGAGGCCCTTCCGGCGTTCCTCGCGTCGCGCCCCGCCGGCCTGGCCTGAGGCACGGGCGCTCCCGCGCTCGCCCGTCCCTCGAGGGACGAGCGAGCGCGGAGCGGCCTCAGCGAGCCATCGGGAGGTAGCTTCCGTCGGAGGTCGCGGCGTCGTTCAGGACGCCGTAGGCGACGAAGCGCGACGTGCCGGAGATCCGCTCGACCTTCACCGAGCCGGCCGACGTGCCGCGCGAAGAGAGCGGCTCGTTGCGCTGGAGCCAGGCGCCGGGGGCGAGGACGTGCTCCTCGGGGTTGCCGAGCGCCTGCCCGGTGGCCCCGTGGAACGTCAGGCGGAGCGTGACGTTCCCCGCGTCGCCGAAGTTGACGACGGCCACGTTGGAGCGCGTCCTCGAATCCTGCTGGAGGCCGTGAACCCAGGCCGTCCCGTTTGCCGATTCGAGGAGCGTCAGGCCCGGGTAAAAGACGCCGAAAGCCCCGTCGCGGACGCTCGAACGGGTCGAGACACGCGCTCCGGCGGCGAGGAGGTCCGCCGCCCTGCCCGTGGGGACCTTCACGAGGAGCGAGCCGGCAACGTTCACGCCGCCCGCGGGGATCGCGAGGCCGGAGCTGCGAAGGAACGCCATGACGTCGGGGAGGACCTTCTGCTCGCCGCCGGCGAGCGTCACCGGAACGTTCCCCGAGCCGCCGCCGAGGGCCGACGTGTACGCGAGCGTGAGCGCGAGCGGAACGCCCTCGAGGTTCGTGAGCGTGAGCTCGGTCGTGTAGCGGTTGACGCCGAGCCCCTTCACGTCGAGGACGACCGGGATGAGGCGGTCGCCGGGGCCGGCGCCTCCCGGCACGAGCGGCGGGACGTAGGACCCGTCGGAGGTCCCCGCGTCGTTCAGGACGCCGTATGCGGAGAACGGGGACGTGCCTGACGTCCGCCGGACGAGAGCGAAACCGGAGGAGGCCTTTCCGAGGAGAGGCTGGTCGATCTGGCCCCAGCCCCAGGCCGGCAGGGTGATGGTCCTGTCGGCCGCGGCTCCAAGACGCGCGCCGTCCGGACCGTAGAACGTGATCTGGACGGTCACCGGCTCCGGCCCCGCGTTCACGACGGCGAGGTTCGAGCGCATCGCAGCGTTCTGCTGGAGTCCCGCGACGACGATCTCCCCCGTCGCCTCGACGGCGTCCGCGTAGAAGAGCCCGAAGGCCCCTCCCTCGCCCGGCGTCGACGTCCGGCCGCCGACGAAGAGGGCGGCCGGCTGCGACACGCCGGGGAGCGTCACGCGGAGCGTCCCGATCTGATTGGAGCCGTCGTCGGGAATCGCGAGCCCCTGGGAGCGAAGGAACTCGATCGCGTCCGGCAGGACCTTCGTCTCGCCGGCCGCGAGGTCGATCCCGGCCCACCCGGAGCCGGCTCCGGCCGAAGCGGTGTACGTGAGGAGCGCCCGCGCGGCGGCCGTCGACCTCGAGACGAGCGTCAGCTCGGTCGAAAAGGGCGCCCCGCCGACTCCCTTCACGTCGAGGACGACGGGAACGAGCTTCGAGACCCCGGACGGCGCCTGCGGCGCGCGTACTTCGATCGCCACCTGCGCGGCCGCGGTCGCCCCGGCGCCGTCGGTTACGGTCACGGTGGCGACACGCGGCCCCGCGCTGCCGAAGGCCGCGGAGACGTCGGCGCCGGAGACGGTCCGTCCGTCGCCGAGGCTCCAGGAGTAAGCCAGCATGTCGCCCGCGTCGGCGTCGGTCCCGGAGGCGCGGAAGCGAACCGCCGAGGCCGCTTCGAACGCGGCGCCCGGCGCCGGCTCGAGGATCGTGACCGCGGGCGGGCTGTTTCGCCCGGTCAGGGCCTCGGCGCGCGCGCCGTAGGCGTTGTGGTGATGCAGGAGGAGGATGCCGAGGGCGCCGTTCGCCTGCGCCGCCGCCGGATCGAAGCGCGCCGGAAGGGCCGATCCCGGGAGGTCGTCGTGGAACGGCGACGCGTCGGCCGCGAGGACCGAGTAGCCCGGCTTCTCGGCGTCGAACGTCAGCCAGGAGGTCTCCTCGACGGTGCCGCTGCGCGACGTCGAGGCTTTCACCCGGTAGCGGAATCGGGCGTTCCCGGCCGTCAGGCCGAGGCCGTCCGCGCCGGCCGAGGCGGGGACGACGACGACGTTGGAGGCGAAGAGGTGCGTCCCGCGGGCGGCGGGATCGACGTTCAGGTAGCGGTAGCTCTTGGCGCCCGCGCCGAAGGTCTGTTCCGTGCGGGCGACCCAGACGTCGGTCGGATCGACCGACTGCGACGGGTTCGACGGGTTCGCCACGTCGCCCGTCGACATCGTCTCCACCGTCGCGTCGACGACGCCGTCGCCGTTCCGGTCGATCTCGATCTCGAAACGGACTTCGGCCGGGCTCACCCACTCGGCCCAGGTCGCGATCCCGAACCAGACGGTCGCTCCGGAGTCGACCCGCCCCTCGGGAAGCGAGCTCGCGGCCCCGACGAAGGCGAGGTCGGCGACGGCTCGCGCGCTCCCCTCGGGGTTCGACCGGGGGCTCTCGGCATGGAGCTCGAACGCCGAGACCGTCGAAAGGGCGTCCACGGGCGGGAGCGGCCCGGACTTCAGGCCGCTTCCCACGAGCGGGATCGTGAAGCTCCCGCCCCCGGCGGGCGCGCCGATCGCCCGCGAGGCCGCCCGCATCGCGGACTGGCCGCGGACGACGACCTGCAGAGGAACGCGGAGCGTCCCCGCGGGAGCGCCCGAGAGCGTGACGAATCCGCTCGCCTCGGTCATCCAGGCGCGGTTCGAGAGCGACACGAAGCTGGGCTGGCGAAGCGCGAGCGTCGGGTCGGGGGCGTTCGTCACCGCCGCCGGATCGGCGAGGACGACGCTCACGTCGAACGTCGCCGAGCCGCCCGGCGGGACCGTGATCGGCGCGCCGGGCACGTCCACGCGCACGCCCGGGATCGCGGCCGGAGTCGCCCATCCCGGCGTCAGCGTGGCCGGAGCAGAGCCCTTGTTCAGGATGCGCAGGCGCCGCGTCACGCTCGTCGGCGCCGCTCCCTGGAGGAACGCCGAGAGGCTCACCACGGAGGGGCGCTCGTCGTCGAAGGCGATCACCTCGGTCGCGAGGGCCCGCGCCGGGTCGACGCGTCCCGCGCCGACGCGCGCCGGGCCGTACTGCGGCGCCGAGCCCGCCGGCGGCAGGAGGCTCACGTCGAAGCCGGCGGTGTTCATCACCGCGGCCTTCAGCTCGGCCGGGGTCCAGCCGGGGCGCTGCTTTCGCAGGAGGGCCATCACGCCCGTGAGGTGCGGGGCCGCCATCGAGGTCCCGGACATCGACTCGGCGAGGTTCCCCGCGTTCACTTCGGGGCCCCCGACGCCGGCGATGATTCCCGTCGCAGCGGAGGTGATCGACACGCCCGGAGCGGCGACGTCCGGCTTCGGGCCGGCGGCCGTCCCATCGAACCGCGGCCCTCGGGAGGAGAAGGAGCCGAGGGTGTCCGAGCCGGAGAAGAGCGCGACGGTGACGCCCTCGGCGAGCGACGCCTTGAGGCGGTTCCCGTCGGAGAGCGCGACGAGAACGGCGGGAATCGTGACGGCGCCGGCGACGGCCGGGTCGGCGACCGCCATCCCGAGGACCCCTTCCTCGTTGTTCGCGATGACGACGCCGATCGCGCCGGCGTCCTGCGCCCGCTTCACCTTCCCGTCGAACGAGCAGTCTCCCCGGTCGATGAGAGCGATCTTCCCCGCCAGCTCCGCTCCGTTCGTGACGGTGCTGCAAACCCGCGCCGGGAGCGCCGCGGCGAGCGGCCCGATCGTCCCGTTCGCGGCCGGCGGGTTCCCGAAGACCGCGGTCCCGGCCGGGAGCCGGCCGGCGAGAGAGCCCGGACCGAGGACCTCGACGAAGGAAGCCGTCACGCCCGCGTCGACGGAGGCAGCGACGGAGATCGCCGAGTCCGCCGCGGCCGGGCTCCCGGTGACGAAGTACGTGTCGCCCGCGTTGCCGGCCGAGCAGACGACGACGATCCCGGCACGCGAGGCGTTCTCGGCGGCGATCGCGGTCGAATCGTCCTTCGACCCGAACTCGCTGCCGAGCGAGAGGTTCAGCACGTCGAGCCGGTCGGAGAAGTCGCCGTCGTCGTTCGGGTCCATCGCCCAGTCGATCGCCTGCGTCGTGAGCCCGGTCGAGCCCGAGCATCCGAAGACGCGGAGCGCGTAGAGCTTCGCGCGGGGCGCGACGCCGGGTCCGATCCGCATCGTCCCGAAGGGGACGCTGCCGTCGTACGGTCCCGTGAACGCCGACCCGTCGGCGCGGACGCCGGAGCCGCCGACGCTCCCCGCGACGTGCGTGCCGTGTCCGCCGCAGTCCATCGGGTCGGGATCGGGCGTCGCCGCCCCGCCTCCCCCGTAGTCGTCCCCCGCGAAGTCCCAGCCGCCGACGACGCGGGCGGTCGGGAAGAAGCCGTCGTTGATCTTCGTCCGGTCGTTCGCCTTGTAGTCGGACTCCCGGCCGGCCCCACCGAACATGGCGTGCTGGTAGTCGAGGCCGCTGTCGATGATCCCGACCTTCACGTCGTCGCCGGCGTTCGCGAGCGCCTGCCAGACCCCCAGTGGCACCCCGAGGTGGGGCACGCTCGTGGCGTTCGCCGTGGTGTGAAGGACGAGCGGTCGCACCGACTTCACGCCCGGGAGCGCACGGATCGCTTCCACGCGGGAGGGCTCGGCGAAGACGGCGATCCCGTTGTAGACGCGCGTCACCCGGTACTGCACCCGTGCGCCGATCGCCGGCGCGGTCAGCAGCTCCTCGACACGAGCCTGCGCGACGCGGAGCTCGGCGACGCGGTTCGACGCCGCGGCCACGGCGAGCGCCGACCTCGAGCTCTCGGCGCGGCCCCGGATCCAGGCTTCGACGGCGGGCTCTCCCTCGAGCTCGACCATCCACTGTCGGGGATCGGTCCGTGGCCCTTCGGCGGGGAGCGACGGAGCGATGAGAAGGCTCGCTCCGAGAAGCAGGCCGCGTCCCCGACCGGCGAGCCGAGCGCGACCTCCCCTGGCGCGCGCCGGATCGTGGGCTCCGCGGGGGGCGGCGACCGCCACGTCATGCCGCGCATCGAGCGCACGGCCATCGGAATCGGTTCTGGAAACGAGCATCACGCCATCCTCCGGGGGAGCTCTCCCGCACGGGGAGGATGGACCGGCCCCGGACCGGAATCAAACCGGACCCGTGGGCCGCGAAGCGGATCGGCCGGCTCCGAGGGAGGGTGTCCGCCCCGTCAGGCGCCGCGTGAGCGGTACTGGACGAGCGCCACGCCCGCGAGGATCACGGCCATTCCCAGCGCCATCCGCGCGTCGAAGGGCTCGCCGAGGATCGCCGTCCCGAGTACGACGGCGATGACCGGGTTCAGGTAGGCGTAGCTTCCGGCCCTCACCGGGCTCCAGACCCTCGAAACGTAGAGGTGCGCGGTGTAGGCGATGCACGACCCGAAGAGCGCGAGGTAGAGGACCGCGAGGAGGGCCTTCGTCGTGACGGGTCCGCTCGTGAAGCCTCCCGTGAACGGCGCCGCGAGGGTGCCGAAGACGGCCGCCGCGAGCATCTCCAGGCCGGAGTTCGTCAGCGCTCCGCCGCCGGTGACGTGCCGGCGGTGGTGGAGCGTGCCGACGGCCCAGAGCGCGCTCGCCAGGAGGAGCGCCGCGACGCCGCCGAGGTCGACCCCCTCCTGGGACCAGGGAGCCGCGAGGAGCGTCACGCCTGCGAGGCCGAGCGCGGTCCCGGTCCAGCCGCGCGCTCCGAGGGGCTCCTCCCGCGCCGTGAAGACGCCGAACCAGGCGGGCGTCAGCGCCGCGAGGACCGCCGCCACCCCCGAGCCGAGGCGCGTCTCCGACCAGACGACGAGGGCGTTGCAGATCCCGAGCAGGAGGAGGCCGACGAGGGCCAGGTGCGGCAGCTCGCGCCGCGAGGGAAGCGGCTCGCGACGCAGCCGGCCCAGCCCGACGCAGAGGAGGGCGGCGACGCTGAACCGCACGGCGACCATGCCGTTCGGGGGAAACGACTCGAGGGCGAGGGCGATCCCGAAGTAGGTGCTCCCCCAGACGACGGCGCAGACGCCGTAGGCGACCCACGGGAGGACGGTCGAGGGGGTCGACACCCGGGCGACTATTCCCGGACCGCCGCCACGGCCTGGACCTCGACGAGGTAGCCGTGGTGGAGCTCCTTCACGGGGACGACGGCACGCGCCGGACGGTGCGCCCCGAGGACCCGCGCGTAGGCGCCGTTCACCCGCGGCCAGAGCGACACGTCGGAAACGTAGACCGTCACCGACAGGAGCCGGTCGAGCCCGCTCCCCGCGGCCTCGAGGATCGCCTCCACGTTCCGGAGCGCGCGCTCCGTCTGCTCCTCGACGTCGCCCGGCGCTCCGCCCGGGCGCTCGACGTCGTGCGGGAGCTGGCCGGAGACGAAGACGAGGCCGCCATGGACGACGGCCTGCGAATAGTGCCCGGCGGGATGCGGGGCGTGGGGCGTCTCGACGGTCCGCATGGAGCCGGATTCTGCTCCGCCCCGGCGAGGCGTCAACCGCGGGCCGATAAGATCGACGGATGGAAGGGATCATCCCCCCGCTCCCGACTCCGTTCCGGGAGGACGGGGGCCTCGACCTCGGACTCCTCTCCGACTTCGTCGCGCACCTCTCGGGGGCGCCCCTCGCCGGCTTCCTCGCCCTCGGCTCGAACGGCGAGGCCGTCCACCTCGACGACGACGAGGCCGAGAAAGTCGTGTCCACGGTACGAGCCGCCGCCCCCGGCCGGTTCCTCCTCGCCGGCTCCGGCCGGCTCTCCACGCAGGCCACCGTCGAAGCGACCAAACGCGCCGCCGGCGCCGGCGCCGACGCCGTCCTCGTCGTGACCCCGCACTTCTTCCGGGGAGCGATGTCGGCCGATGCGCTCGCGGCGCATTTCGAGGCGGTCGCCGACGCCTCTCCGGTCCCGGTCCTCATCTACAACGTCCCGGCGAACACCGGCCTCGACGTCGAAGCCGCGACCGTGGCGCGGATCGCACGCCACCCGAACGTGGCGGGCGTGAAGGACAGCTCGGGCGACGTCGGGAAGCTCGCCGAGCTCGTCCGTCTCGCGCCCGCCGGGAAGCGGTTCGACGTCTTCTCCGGGAACTACGGTGCGGCGCTCCCCGGCTACGCGGTCGGGACGGCCGGCTCGATCCTCGCCGCCGCGAACGTCGCCCCCGCCGAGTGCGTCGCGATCCGGCAGGCGTTCCTCTCGGGGCGGCTCGAGGAGGCGCGCGAGATTCACCTCCGCCTCCTCCCGATGGCCCGCGCGGTGACGAGCCGTTTCGGCGTGCCCGGCCTCAAGGCGGCACTGGAGCTTCTCGGGCGGCCTGCGGGGTCGACCCGCCGTCCCCTCCTCCCCCTCGGCGCGCCCGCTCGGGAGGAGCTCCGCGGCCTCCTCGAAGCGGCCGGCCTTCGGGCGTCCTGAGCCGTTCCGGCACCGCCCCGACCCGGAGGCCGGCCCGTTCGGCGCTCCTCCGCCGGGCGCCCGTTCGAGCTCGCTTGCCCCGACCCGCCGCTGACGAGAGAATCAGGGGCACGGTCCTTGCCGTGACGAGGTCGATTTGAGCCTATCCGGCGTACCGGCCAGGGGCGTCCCGCTCGGCTGGCGATTGGGACTGACGACGGCGGTCATCGTGACCCTCGTGCTGGGCGTCGTGACGGCGTTCGTGCAGAAGAGGGAGATCGACCGGGGGCGCGAGGAGCGGATGCGCTTCCTGACGATGACGCTCGCGCCGCTCGCGGCCGACATCGGGGACGCCACGGAGCTCGCCACGATCCAGGACCGGCTGACCCGCTTCCAGGCGGCGCACGCGGCGAGCGGATTCGGAGACGTCCGCGTCCTCCTCTTCGACGCCGAGGGACGCGTCTTCGCGACGCCGTTCACCGGCCCCGCGCCCCTCCCGTCGAACGATGCGACGACCGCGCGCGTCCCGGTCCGCTCGCGCCTCCTACCTGACGGAAACGGGTCCCTCCAGGTCTCGCAGGACGAGACCCGGTTCCGCTCGATGGCGCGCCGGCTCTGGCAGCACTGGCTCCTGACGCTCGCCGTGGGGGCGGGCTGCATCCTCGTCTCCCTCTACCTGGCGTACTTCTTCCTGATCGAGCGACCTCTTCGCGGCCTCCTCGAAGGGGTCCGGCAGATGGAGCAGGGCTACTGGAGCGGCCTCGAGATCCCGCGCGGCGCCTGGGAGATGCGCTGGCTCGCCTACCGCTTCCGCAACCTCGGCACCCAGCTCGAGGAGACCGTGCGCCGCCTCGTCGAGGCGGAGCGGCGGACGATCGTCGGCCTGCGCGCCACGGGCGCCTCCGGGCCTCCGGCCCGCACGGGCGGAGAGGGCGTTCCGGCCGGCGGCTCGATGCAGGAAGAGGCCTTCCGGAAGAGGATCCTCCGACGATATCTCGTCGCCCGATGCCGGTTCCTGGAGACGAGAAGCGCCTCCGACGCGGCGGCCCGCGCCGTGGCGCACGAGGTCTGGGAGCGGGACGTCCACGAGGCCCAGCGGCTCGGCGAGAGCTCCCTCAAGTCGCGCCTCGAGGACGCCGCGTTCCGCATCCTCGAGCCCGACGCGTACGACGACGTCGCCCGCCGTGCGGCGGGCCTGACCTCCTCTCGCCGCAAGTGGCTCCGGGATCGGGAGGCGGAGCTGAAGGCGGCGCTCGCGGAAGCCGGGGTGAAGCCGCGCGCGCTCCAGCACCGGGTGAAGCACCTCGCGGGGATCTGGCGGAAGATGAAGTCGAAGGGCCTCGCGATCGAGCAGATCCACGACATCTTCGCGTTCCGGATCCTTCTCGAGACCGAGGAGGAGTGCTACCTCGCCCTCTCCGCGCTCCACCACCGCTTCGAGCCCCTCCTCCTCCGCTTCAAGGACTACATCGCCGAGCCGAAGGACAACGGCTACCAGAGCCTCCACACCTGCATCCGGGCACCCGGCGGCCTCGTCTACGAGGTGCAGATCCGCACGGTCGCGATGCACGAGGCCGCGGAGGGGGGCGGCGCCGCCCACTGGAAATACAAGAAGGAGTCGGTCGAGATCGACGATGGCGACGACGAGCTTCCGCAGGGAGTCCTCGTCAGCCTGAAGGACGCCCTCCGCCGGCGGGGCATCGGGAGCTGAACGGCTCTCGCGCCGTTACGGCGCCATCCGGACGAGCTCGCCGGCGTCTCCCGTGAACGTTCCGGTGAAGCGTCCCCGGAGGCGCGCCTCGAAGCACGACTCCATGTCGAACGCCGCCGGGAGCGCCGCGGGGACGCCGGCGACGACGTCGACCCCGTAGCACCACCTTCCTCCCCCCGCGAACCTGCCGCGGGCAGAGGACCAGAAGGCGCGCGCCTGCGGCGCGTCGGGGAGCGTCACCTCGTCGAGGAACTCCTCCTCGACCTCGTCGGGCGGCGGCCCGTCCGGACGGAGCGAGACCCGCGCCTCTCCCGCGGCGTCGAAGCCGGTCACCTTCCGGAACGCCGTTCCGGCGGCCGCGGCGCGGGCCGGGTCGTCGTCCCCCATCGCCTCGAGGAGGAGCTCCACGCCTCGGGGATGCCCGAGCGCCCCGAGGGCGCGCGGCCCCGCGGCACCGCGTCCGGCCGCCGTGCCCTTCGCCGAGCCGGCGAGGACCGCTGCGACGTCGCCCTCTTCGGCGAGGACCGCGAGGAGGCGGAGCCATTCGCCCGCGCTCTCTCCCGTCCCGGCCGACCGTTCGCGGCTCGCCTCGCGCGCCCGCGGCGAGCGGAACCCGGCGGCGGCGACGGCCGCTTCGCGCGCGACGGCCGG
>JAGOBQ010000429.1 GCA_017999215.1 Thermoanaerobaculia bacterium | reverse complement strand
ATCGCCGCGAGGAGCGCCTCGCGCGTCGGCTCCGGGCCGGCCGGGAGGAGCGGGATCGCCGCGAGGATGGCGCCGCGCCCCGAGTAGTCGACGGCGATCCGGAGCTCCATCGCCGTGCCGCCTCCGGTCCGGGCCTCGGCGGCGTCGATCGCCGAGACGAGCGAGGCGGCGAGGCGGTCGCGCCGGCCGATGACCCGGAGGCGGATCCCGTTCTCCACGCAGCGGCGCGCCTCCTCGGCGAGGTACCGCTCGAAGAGGCCCATGAGCGCCTCCACCTCTGCGGCCGGTCGGCGCCAGTTGTCGGAGGAGAAGGCGTAGAGCGTGAGCGTGCCGACGCCGCGGCGCCGGGCCGCCTCGACGACGCGCCGGACGGCCTTCGCGCCGGCGCGGTGCCCGACGGCCCGCGGCAGGCCGCGGCGCGTCGCCCAGCGCCCGTTGCCGTCCATGATGATCGCGACGTGCCGCGGCAGCGCCGCCGCGCCGCCCGCTCCGATCCGAGCCCCGGACCCTACCGTGCCGTCGGACCTCATCGTATCTCCCTTCCGAAAAGTACTCGGTATCACAAAGCAAAGAGACAGGCGAAGCCGTCCGTCGCCGTCTCTCCCGCCTCAGGCCGGGTTCCAGCCCGCCTTCAGCGGCGCTCCGGGAGCGGCGTCCTCGAGGGCGCGGGCCTTCTTCGCGTCCTTCAGCACCTTCTCGAGCTCGCCGAGGTAGTCGAGGAAGCGCCGGCGCCCCTCGGCGCTCAGCCTCACGAGCGTCTGCGGCCTGCGCCCCTCGAACCTCTTCCAGACCTCGACGAGGCCCGCCTCCTGGAGCACCTCGAGGTGCCGGTTCAGGTTCCCGTCCGTCAGCGCGCAGAGCCGCTTGAGGTCGCCGAAGAGGAGCCCCTCGGGGCGCGTCGCGAGCGAGGTCAGGATGCCGAGCCGCGCCTTCTCGTGGAGGACGCGGTCGAGCCCTTCGTAGGCGAAGCGGCCCTCGGCCGCGTCGGCGCTCATCGCTCCGCCCTCGGGAGATCGAGGCGGAGGACGACGGCCGCCCCGAGGAGACCGGCGCCGAAGACGACGCCGTGCGCGAGCCCGAGCGCCGCGAAGGTCGCGGGGGGGAAGAGGAGGAGGCCCGTCCCGGCGGCGACGAAGAAGAGCGCGACCCAACCCGTCGCGCGGGCGAGGTACGGCCGCGAGGCGAAGACGCCGAGGCCGAAGAGGAGCGCCCAGAGGCCGGGGAGGATACGGACGAGCCCGGGCCCCGCCGCCGGGAGGCCGAGGGTCACCGCCGCCCCCGCGAGGAGGCACGGCACGAACTGCCCGACGACCCGGCGGGTGTGCCGGCGGGCGAAGGCGTCGCCGCACCGGGCGTAGCCGGCGGCGATGACCGCGGCGTTGACCGCGACGTTCCCGAGCGCGACGGCGATCCAGTACCCGAGGAAGCGCGCCGCGTCCCCCTCGGGGACGAGCCTCGGCTGGAGCCACCCGGCGAGGAGCCCGACAGCCCCCGCGATCGCGACCGGCACCGGCCGGTAGCCGCGGAAGACCTCCCCCTTCGCCACCTGGGCGTGAATCTCCTCGATCCGATCGAGGGCGCGGGCGAGGTCCATGCCGGAGAATTTACTCTGCATTACAGAGTTGTCAAGGGGAACCACGATACTGCGCCGGCGTCAGGCCCGTCACCGCCTTGAACTGGCGGGTGAAGGCGCTCTGGTCGCAGTAGCCGCAGGCGAGGGCGATCCGGGCGATCGGGACCTGCCGGTCGAGGAGCATCCGCCGGGCCGCGTCGATCCGCACCTTGACGACGAGCTGCGCCGCCGAGACCCCGAAGAGGGCGCGGATGCGGCGGGAGAAGCGGGCGGGCGAGAGCCCCGCCCGACGGGCGAGCTCCTCCACCTGGTGAGGAGCGCCCGGGCGCGCGTGGAGCTCCTCGAGGACGCCGGCGAGCCCCTCGACCGCGCCGTCGAGGAGGTCCGGAGGCCTGACGTCGCGAGAGGTCCCCGCGAGGCCGACGATGCGCCCCGCGCCGTCGCGGAGCGGGAGCTTCGTCGTCAGGCACCATCCCTCGCGCCCGTTCGGGTAGAGGTGGAGCTCGAGGAGATCCTCGATCGGGCGCCCGCTCCGGCAGACGGCGAGGTCCTGCTCGAGGTAGCGCTCTCCGAGCGGGGCCGGGAAGAGGTCGCGGGCCGTCCGGCCGAGGAGGTCCCTCTTCGCCCTTTTCCCGAGCCGTCGCGCGAGGGTGTCGTTCGCCGCGCGGTAGCGCCCCTCGGCGTCCTTCGAGAAGAAGACGACGTCGGGGAGGGAGTCGAGGAGGTCGAGCGCGAAGCCGGCGGCCCCGAGGAGCGCGTCGAGCGCGTCGAGCGGCGCCGTCGGGCCGCGGCGGGAGCGATGTGCGGAAGGCACTGCGGGACCCGGCGGAATCGTACAAGACGCGGCCGGCGCCCCTCCGGCACGATCCCGTCGCGAGGGATCGATGGCCGCAACCGGGAGCGAGGCACGGGGGACGATCTTCAACGTGCAGCGGGGCTCGTTCCACGACGGGCCCGGCATCCGGACGACCGTCTTCCTGAAGGGGTGCCCGCTCCGCTGCCCCTGGTGCCACAACCCCGAGGGGATCTCGCCGGCGCCGCAGCTCCTCTGGAGCGCGGGGCGGTGCCTCTCGTGCGGCGGATGCACGCAGGCCTGCCCGCGGCCTGAGGGCCCGCTCGCGGCCGGCGAAGCGCTCGGCACGGGCGGCTGCACGGCGTGCCGCGCCTGCACGGAGGCGTGCCCCTCGGCGGCGCGCGAGGTCGCGGGGCGCGAGGTCGGCGTCGTCGAGCTCCTCGCCGAGATCCTGCGCGACCGTCCCGTCTACGAGGAGTCGGGGGGCGGCGTCACCTTCTCCGGCGGCGAGCCGCTCTCGCAGCCCTCGTTCCTCCTCGCGCTCCTCGAGGCTTGCCGCCGCGAGGAGATCCACGTCGCCGTCGACACCTGCGGCTACGCCGCGCGGGAGACGGTCCTCGCCGTGGCCGGGCGGGCCGACCTCCTCCTCTGGGACGTCAAGACGCTCGACCCTGCGCGCCACCGCGAGCTGACGGGCGCGCCCCTCGAACCGATCCTCGAGAACCTCGCCGCGGTCAGCCGCGTCGGCGTCCCGATCTGGCTCCGCCTGCCGGTCATCCCCGGCGTGAGCGACGACCCGGGGCACGTCGCGAAGGCCGTCGCGCTCGCCGAGAGGACGCCGAACGTGACCCGCGTCTCCCTTCTCCCCTTCCACCGGACGGCGAACGGCAAGCGCGAACGGCTCGGCCGGAAGCCGACGCCGGACGAGGCCGCCCTCGCCGTCGCCCCGTCGCCGGGCGCGGAACGAATGGCGGCGCTCGCCTCCCTCTTCGCCCCCACCGGCCCGAAGACGACTATCGGAGGACAGGCATGAACACCCGCACCCGGCGTCTCCGCCAGGAGAGCCTCGACGCGATCCCGACGATCTCCGCCGAGCGCGCCCTCCTCCTGACGGAGTTCTACCGCGAGAACCTCGGCCGCCACGCGTCGCCGCTCCTCAGGGCCCTCTCGTTCCGCCACCTGTGCGAGAGGAAGACGCTCCACCTCGGGGAAGGCGAGCTGATCGTCGGCGAGCGCGGGCCCGTTCCGAAGGCGGTCCCGACCTACCCCGAGCTGACATGCCACAGCGTCGAGGACCTGACGATCCTCGACTCGCGCCCGAAGACCTGGTATCGCGTCCCCCCCGACGTGATCGCGGCCTACGAGGAGACGGTCATCCCGTACTGGCGCGGCCGGTCGATGCGGGACCAGATCTTCCCGCTCCTGCCGGCCGAGTGGCACGCGGCCTACTCGGCCGGCGTCTTCACCGAGTTCATGGAGCAGCGGGCGCCGGGGCACACCGTCCTCGACGACAAGGTCTACCGGAAGGGGATGAACGCCTTCCGTCGCGAGATCGCCTCCGCCCTCGCCGCCCTCGACTTCGAGCGCGACCCGGAGGCGGTCGACCGGAAGGAGCAGCTCCTCGCGATGGACGTCGCCTGCGAGGCGCTCGTCGTCTTCGCGGAGAGGCACGCGGCGCTCGCGGAGGAGAGAGCCGCGACGGAGCCCGACGCGGCGCGCCGCGCGGAGCTCCGGAAGATCGCCGACGTCTGCCGGCGGGTCCCGGCCGAGCCGCCGCGCGACTTCCACGAGGCGCTCCAGATGTACTGGTTCTGCCACCTCGGGGTCATCACCGAGCTGAACGGGTGGGACGCCTTCAGCCCGGGGCACCTCGACCAGCACCTCCTCCCGTTCTACCGGCGAGGGCTCGCGGACGGGTCGCTCACGCCGGAGGGCGCCCGCGAGCTCGTCGAGTGCCTCTTCGTGAAGTTCAACAACCACCCCGCGCCGCCGAAGGTGGGCG
>JAGOBQ010000039.1 GCA_017999215.1 Thermoanaerobaculia bacterium | reverse complement strand
CGCCCCGTCGCCGCGTCGCGCACGAGGAGCGTCCCCTCGCCGACCGCGAAGGCGCCGTCGAGCGAGGCGGAGAGCTCGGCGTCTCCGCCGCGGAGGACGTGCCTCCCGACGACGAGCCGTACGAGACCGTCCGGCCCCGCCGGCGGAGGCGTCTCGGCGTCGAACGAGACGACGCTCCCGTCGGCGGCGACCGCCCGGAAGAGGCCCGAGCGGACCCAGAGCGGAGCGCGTTCGGCGAGCCCCTCCGCAGGACGCGGCGCGAGGACGAGGAGCCGCGCCCCTTCGCCGAGCTCCGCGACGAGCGCGTCCGCCACGCCCGCCGGAGAGTCGCGCCGCACCTCGAGGCCGCAGTCGGGGCAGACGACGGTCCCCGCGGCGGCGAAGAGGAGCCGGAGGACGTCGTGGATCTCCGTCGCGGTTCCGACCGTGGAGCGGGCCGAACGGACCGCCGCCTTCTGCTCGAGGGCGATCGCCGGGAGGAGGTGGTCGATCCTCTCGACGTCGGGACGCTCCATCCGCTCCAGGAACTGCCGCGCGTAGGTCGACATCGACTCGACGAAGCGGCGCTGCCCTTCCGCGTAGAGCGTGTCGAACGCGAGCGACGACTTGCCGGAGCCGGACGGGCCGGTGACGACCGTGATCGCCCCGATCGGGACGCGGCAGGAGACCCCCTTCAGGTTGTGCGTCCGCGCGCCAGCCACCTCGATGGCGCGCCCCTCTCGCGGTCTCATCGGCGGGTCAGGACGACGAGCTGGTTCAGGCCGAGGAGGAACCGGGAGTAGGACGCCACGGCGAGCCCCGCCGCCGCGGCGGCGCGCTCGAGACCCGCGCGGTCGAGGAGCGTCTCGTGCTCCTCGTCGGCGTGCCTCGAGAGGAGGCCGAGCCGGGCCCCCGCCTCGAGCGGCAGGCGTCCCAGCGGGTGAGGCGTCGTCGCGAGGAGGCGCCCCGCGGGGGCCAGCAGGGCGCCGGCCCGGGCCAGGGCGCGCGCCGGCTCCGCGAGGTGCTCGAGGATCGCGAGCATCAGGATCGCGTCGTACGGCGCCCCCGCGCGGACCTCGGGCGGCGGCTCTTCGGCCTCGACGTCCCAGGACGCGAAGGCTGCGGAAGGGTGAAGGCGACGCATCTCGTCGAGGACGACGGGGTTCCGGTCACACCCCACGTACGACGGGAAGCGGGCGGGCAGATCGGTCAGGCCGCAGCCGAGGTCGAGGAGCCTCGCCCCGGGAGGGACGTGAGGGAGCGCCGCCGCGAGCCGCGAGCGCTGCACGCGCCTCGTGAGAAGGCCGAAGTAAGGGGCGAGCCGTCGGCCGCCCGCGGGGGTTTCATCGGTCCGTGTCATCGGAGAGCGTCCCGCGACGGTCGCCCCGGGGCGGCCCGTATGATAGCCGTCCGGCCCGGCCGGAACGATGAACGAGCCCGTCGCACCGTTCCCCTTCGCGGTCCTCGCGTTCTCCTCCCTCTTCTCCGTCGTCAACCCGATCTCGGGCGCTCCCGTCTTCGTGTCGCTGACGGCGCACCTGCGCCCCGGGGAGAGGCAGCGCGCGGCCGTTCGCGCCGTCCTGACCGGCCTCGCGACGCTGGCGGTCTTCAGCGCCGCGGGGGGAGCGATCTTCTCGTTCTTCGGAATCACCGTCCCGGCGTTCCAGATCACGGGCGGGATCCTCTTCGCGCTGATGTCGCTCCGGGCCCTCGAGCACGGTCACGAGGAGGTCCCCGAGACGGCCTCCCCGGGCCGCGACCCGTCGATCGTCCCGGTCGGCATCCCCCTCATCGCGGGGCCGGGGGCGATCTCGACCGTCATGGTCCTCGTCGGGCAGGCGGACGGGGCGAGCCACCGCCTCGCCCTCGGGGGCGCGATCGTCGCGACGCTCGCCGTCACCCTGGCGATCCTCCTCGCCGCGCCGGCCATCACCCGCCGGCTGGGCGAGACGGGGATGAAGATCACGAACAAGGTCATGGCGCTCATCACGGCCGTCATCGGGATCCAGTTCGTCATCAACGGCACGACCGCGGTGGCCGTGCAGATCCTGCGCGCCGCGCGATAATCGCGGCCCGTGAATGGGACAGAGATCTCGCTGCGCCCCGCCCGGCGCGAGGACGTTCCCGTCGTCGCCCGGCTCATCCGCGACCTCGCCGACTACGAACGCCTCGCAGACGAGTGCTTCGCCGACGCGTCCGCCCTCGAGGAGCACCTCTTCGGAGCGCGGCCCTACGTCGAGGTGATCCTCGCCGAGGTCGACGGAGCGCCCGCGGGGTTCGCGCTCTTCTTCCACAGCTACTCGACGTTCCTGACGAAGCCCGGCCTCTACCTCGAGGACCTCTACGTCGTCCCGGAACGTCGCGGCCTCGGCCTCGGCCGCCGGCTCCTCGGAGAGCTCGCCCGCCTCGCCGTCGAGCGCGGCTGCGGCCGCCTCGAGTGGAGCGTCCTGAAGTGGAACTCGCCCGCCATCGGCTTCTACGAGCGCCTCGGCGCCGTGCCGATGGCGGAGTGGCAGGTCTACCGGCTGACGGGAGAGCCCCTGCGCGCGCTCGCCGGAAGGGCGGCCCGGCCGGCCGGTGACGCGTGAAGGAGCGGCGCCGCCGGCCCGGCTACGACACCGTCGCCCTCCCGAAGCCGGGAGCCGAGAAGCCCTCGCTCGAGGCGCTCGCGTTCGCCGGCCTCCCCGATCCCGCGGCCGTCCTCGACGGCGAGGGCCGGCTCCTGGTCGCGAACGCCGCCGCGCGAGAGGAAGGGGCGCCCGCCCCGGAAGGGACGGGCGCCCCGCTCGGGCAGCTCCTCCCCTTCTGGAACGCACCCGAGGGGCGCGACGCCCTCCTCGAAGCGGCGGTCGGCCCGGGGGGAGCGCGGGATCACGAGGTCCGGGTCGTTCTGGAGGAGGGCTCCCGCAGGAGGGTCTTCCGGGTCTCGGCCCGCCGGTTCGTCGGCGACGGCCCAGTCCGCCTCGTCGTCGTCGCCCGGGACGTCACCGCCCTCGCGGCGGAGGAGAACGACGTGCCGGCGCCGAGGCCGTCGGAACGGACGCAAGGGTCGATCGACCCGGTCACCGGCTTCGTCACCCGCACGGCATTCCAGGCGCTCCTCGAGGCTGCGATCGAGGAGTCCGCCCAGGCGAAGCAGCCGCTCGCGCTCCTCTTCTTCGACCTCGACGACTTCAAGGCGCTGAACGACACGCATGGCCTCGCGGCCGGCGACGAGTACCTGCGGCGCCTCGGCGAAGCGCTCCTCGTCGACCTGCAACCCGGACGCGTCTTCGCCCGGCTCGGAGGCGACGAGTTCGGCCTGATCGCCCCCCGAACGAACGCCGCCGAAGCGGCCCTCGAGGCGGACGGCCTCGTCCGGTTCCTGACGGAGTTCTCTCCGACGTTCGAAGGGAGGCCCCTTCAGCTCACGGCGAGCGTGGGCGTCGCGCTCCACCCGGCCCACGGCCAGCGGGCCTCCGACCTGATGCTCGCGGCCGACCTCGCGATGCACCAGGCGAAGGCGCGGGGCCGGGCGCGCTTCATCCTGCACGACCCGGCCGCGCGGGAGCGGGAACGGATCGGCCTCCTTCGAGGTCAGGCCGACCGGATCCGCACCGCCCTGGCGGGCGCCCGCTTCGTCCCGGTCTTCCAGCCGATCGCGGAGGTCGCCACGGGGCGAATCGTCGCCGCCGAGACGCTCGTCCGCCTCCGGGAGGAGGACGGCACGCTCGTGCGGCCCGACCAGTTCCTCGACGCCGCCGAGCGATTCGGCTTCGTCACCGCGATCGACCGCGTGGTCATCGCGGCCGTCTTCGACGCCCTCGTCGCCTCGCGAAGGCGGATCTCGGCAGACCTCGAGGTCTCCGTGAACCTCTCCGGTCTCGACTTCGAGGACGACGCCCTCGTCGCGGAGATCTCGCGCCTCGCGCGGCTGAAGGGAATCCGTCCGTCGCGGATCACGTTCGAGATCACCGAGACGGCCGCCCTCCGAGACCTCGGCCGCGTCCAGGACTTCACGAACGCGCTGACCTCCGAGGGCTTCCGGTTCGCGCTCGACGACTTCGGGGTCGGCTTCAGCTCGTTCCGCTACCTTCGCGACCTGCCGATGTCGACGCTCAAGTTCGACCAGAGCTACGTGAAGGACCTGCCGCACAAGATGGAGAACCGGGTCTTCGTCCGCGGCATCGCCGAGATCTGCCGGGGCTTCGGAGTGAAGACGGTCGCGGAAGGGGTCGAGACGCCGGAGATCCTCGAGATCCTCCGGGAGCTCGGGGTCGACCGCGCCCAGGGCTACCACGTCGGTTACCCGTCGCTCGAGCTCCCGGGCCGCTCGGGCGAGGTGGGCTGAGGGACGCCTTCACACCGCGGGCCTAGGATGGGGGGCGGAGGCCCGCCCTGTCGAACGGTCGATCCCGCCCGATCCTCCCGATCCTGGAAGACGCGCTCGCGCGTCAGGAGGAGAGGCTGTGCGAGGTCGGGGAGCGCGCCCGCCGGGGAGGCGACGCGTCTCTCGTCCACGACGTTCGGGTCGCCCTGAGGCGCCTCGAGACGACGGCCCGCCTCTTCCGCGGATTTCCGCGGGCGGGAGACGGCGACGCGCTCCGGACCGCGGCGCGCGACCTTCGCCGGCGCCTCTCGGCCCTCCGTTCCGAGGAGGTCGGACGCGCGCTCCTCGCGGAGCGGCTCGAGGGCGGGGAGGTCCTTCGAGAGGTCTTCCCGGGCGACCTCCCCGCGCTCCGCGTCGACCCCGCGGAGATCGCTCGGCTCGCGAAGGGCGTCGCCGGGTGGCGGCGGCGCCTCGCCACGGCCTTCGGAGGGCCTTTCGCCCCGCGCGCGGACGCCGGGAGAGCCCTCCTGCGGCGCGCCGGGAAGCGTCTCGTCCGCCGCCTCGCGCGCCTCGGCGAGCTCCTGCCTCCGACGGCCGGGACGCTTCACCCCGCGCGGATCGCGGCCAAGAGGGTCCGCTACGCCCTCGAGCTCCTCGGGCCGCTCGCGCCGCGGGGCGCGCCGCTCCTCGACCGGCTCCGGCTCTTTCAGGACGCGGCCGGCGACGCGCACGACCTCCTCGAGCTCGCCGACCGTCTGCGGATGGCCGGAGCGAAGGGGGCCGACCCCCGGCTCGGCCTCCTCGCCCGGGATCTCGAGGAGGAGGCGCTCCGCGCCGTCGCCCGGGCCCGGCGGCGAGGGGCCGGCCTGCGGGGGGCGCTCCGGTCGCTGCGGACGGCACTCCGGAGGCTCGAGACGCGGTAGGCTTGCGGGGAATGTCCCGCCTCCGAACCTTCTCCCGCCTCGCCGCCGCCCTCGTCCCGCTCCTTGCCGTCGCCGCGACGCCGGCCCCGCCGCCGGAGCCGCCGCGTCGAATGGTCGTCGTCTCGTTCGACGGAGCCGGCGGGCTCGACTACGCGCGGCAACGCGAAGCGCTCTCCCCCGACGGTTTCCTCCGCGCCGAGCGCGAAGGCGTCAGTGCCGAGAGGCTGCAGACCGTGACTCCGTCCCTCACCGCGGTCGCTCACGCCTCGATCTCCACGGGAGCGCTTCCGCAGGCGACCGGCATCGTCTCGAACACCTACAGGCCCGAGGGCGGCCCGCTGAAGGCCCGCGTCGACGGCTTCGCGGCGGAGCCGGCTGTCGAGACGCTCTGGGAAGCGCTCGCGCGCCAGGGTCACCGCGTCGCCGCTCTTTCCTGGCCCGGGGTCTCCGGCTCGTCCACCCGCTCGTCGACTCCCGTCGGCCTGCGCTGGACCCCGCTCCGCTCGCGCGGATTCGTCTGGCAGGGGCCGGAGGAGGGCGCGGTCCTTCCCGACGCGGCGATCGCGCTTCCCCCCGAGGTCCGGAGCTACTCCCCGCCCCGGCTCGTCCGCATCGAGCCGCCCCGCGGCCGCGACGGCAGCGCCCCGCGCCCCCTCCTCTTCGTCGTGGTCGACACGCGGGACGACGGACGCCGGGAGTACGACGGCCTCGCCGCCCTCGATGAGGCCGGCGGGCTCGAAGGGCGCCTCCGTCCCGGCGACTGGCTCGCGCTCTCGGAGAAGTCCGACGGCGTGGCCCGGCGCGGACGCTGGGTCAAGCTCCTGCGCCTCGCGCCCGACGCCTCCCGCGTCGACCTGTACGTCGGCGGAATCGGACAGACCGAGGCCTGGCCGGACGACTTCCAGCGGACGCTCGATCGACGCTGCGGGTTCTGGCCGGGGCCCCCGGACGAGGCCCTCCTCTCGGGAGAGCCCGACGTGAAGTCCTTCCTCGAGATGGCCGCCCGCTTCACGGACTTCTTCACCGCGGCCTACGAGGTCGCCGAGAGGCGCGGAGACTGGGACGTCCTCCTCGGCTACCAGCCGCTCCTCGACGAGATCGGCCACTCCCTGACGCCTCCCGAGCCGGGAGCCCCCGGCTCCGATCCGGGTCGCACCGAACGGGCCGAGGCCGCGATGCGGGAGGCGTGGCGGATCGCCGACCGTGCCGCCGCCCGCTACCTGCGCTTCCTCGAGCTCGGCGGCGACGTCCTCTTCCTCTCGGACCACGGCCAACGGCCGGTCCGGCGCGTCGTCCATCCGGCCGAGCTCCTCCGCCGGCAGGGCTGGATCACGACCGATTCCCTCGCCGGTCGGCCGGTCGTCCGTCCCGACTCGCCCGCGGACGTCGCCGTCTCCGGCGGGACGGCGCTCGTCGTTCTCAACCGCGCTGGGGAGATGCCGGGAGGCGTCCTGTCGCCGGAGGAGGGGGCGGGGGTCCTCGCCGACATCGCGAGCCACCTGCGCGACCTGAAGGACGAGACGGGGGCGCCGCTGTTCGAGACCGTCGCGCTGCGCGGCGAGGCGGCGACGCTCGGGCTCGACCATCCGAACATCGGGGACCTCGTCCTCCTCGCCGGGCGCGGGACCGCTCTCCGGGGCGGATTCCCGAGGCTCGGGGCCGAAGCGCCCGTCCTCCTCCCGCCCGACGTCGCCGGCCAGCACGGCTACGGCCCGGACCCCGCGCTGGACGGCGTCTTCTTCCACGTCGGCCGCGGGCTCGAGCCGGCCCGCCTGCCGCTCGTCCGCGCCGTCGACGTCGCCGCGCGCGTCGCCGCACGGCTCGGCCTCTCCCCTCCGGGGGCGAGGTGACACCGCCCGCCCTCACCGTCCCGCTCCTCTCGAGCTCTGCGCGGCGCGGCGAGGCGCAACAGCGCCTCGTGCTCCACCCTCTCGGCGGTCTCTGCGGCGAGGCTCCCGGCGCGGACGCGACGCGCGTCGGCCTCCTCGGCGGAATTCGGCACCTGCACGTCTTCTTCGAGGTCCGCTCCGAGCCGCCCCTCCGGGTCCGCAGCCGAAGGCTGCACGAGAACGTCTGGGAGGACGAGTGCGTCGAGCTCTTCTGGGCCGACGCCGCCGAGCCATCCCGCTATCTCGAGATCGTCGTGAACCCGGAGGGAGTGCACTACACCGCCCGCGTCGCGAACCCGCACGCGAGCCGCGAGACCTGGAACGTCATCCGCGGCGTTCCCGTTCCGGGCCTCAGGGTACGGGTCGAAGGGACGCCGGCGGAAGAGCCGCCGACCCGCTGGACGAGCTGGAGATGCGGCATCTCGGTTCCCTGGGCCGTGCTGACCCCTCCCCTCGGGCGTCCGCGGCCGGGAGACGAACGACGCGGAAACCTGACCCGGATCGCCCGAGGGAAGACGCTTCGCTTCGAGACGCTCGCGCCGACGGGACGGGCGAACCCGCCCGATTTCCACGTCCCGTCGGCCTTCGCCACGTTTCGATTCGTCGAGATCCTGTAACCTCGGACGCTATGGAGAGGCCTTCCGGTCCGGCCGAGGCCGTGGCGACGACGGCCGGCGGTCCCGCGGACCTCGAGCTCGTCGAGCGCATCCGCGAGGGAGACCAGGGGGCCCTCGACCTCCTCTACAAGCGCTACTCCGCGCCGGTCTACTCGCTCGTCTGGAAGGTGCTCCAGAACTCCGAGGAGGCCGAGGACGTCGCCCTCGACGTCTTCTGGCAGGTCTGGCGGCAGGCCGGACGCTACGACCCCTCGCGCGGCGCCCCGCCCGCCTGGATCTTCACGCTCGCCCGCTCCCGCGCGATCGACCGTCTCCGCGCGAGGAAGCGGCGCGAGGACCGGACCGTCTCGATCGACGACCCCGAGCTGAACATCGACCCGCTCGACGAGAAGGCCGCCCCCGACGAAGTCGTCTCCTTCCGCCAGAACCGCGATGCCGTCCGCGCCGCGATGTCGAAGCTCTCCCCCGTCCAGCGTGAGGCCGTCGAGCTCGCGTTCCTCAAGGGGATGACCCACGTCGAGATCGCCGAGAAGCTCGGGCAGCCGCTCGGGACCGTCAAGACCCGCATCCGGCAGGGCCTCATCCGCCTCCGCAAGCACCTCGACTGAGGAGCCCGTGCTTCGATCGCCCCGCGAGCGGCCGCATCCGCGTCCCGCGGCCCTTCGAGCGGCGCTCCTCCGCTGGTTCCGGAAGAGCCGCCGCGACCTGCCGTTCCGCCGGACGCGCGACCCGTGGGCGATCTGGCTTTCGGAAACGGTCCTCCAGCAGACGACCGTCGCCGCGGGGGCTCCGCGCTTCGAGGGCCTCCTCGCGCGCTTCCCGACGGTCGAGGCGCTCGCCTCGGCGGGCGAGCGGGAGCTCCTCGCCGCCTGGAGCGGCCTCGGCTACTACGCCCGCGCGCGAAACCTCCACCGCGCCGCGCGCCTCGTCGCCGAGCGTGGAGGCGTCGTCCCGCGCACCGTCGAGGAGCTCCGCGCGCTCCCCGGCGTCGGGCCGTACACGGCCGCGGCCGTCGCATCGCTCGCGTTCGGCGTCCCGGTCCCCGTCGTCGACGGCAATGTCTCCCGGGTCCTTTCGAGGGTGGAGGCCATCCCCGGCGACGGCCGAACGGGCGCCTCCGGAGCCGCCGTCGCCGAGGCGGCCGAGGCCTTCCTCGACCGTCGGCGCCCCGCGGAGCACAACGAGGCGCTGATGGAGCTGGGCGCCCTCGTCTGCCTTCCGCGAGCCCCGCTCTGTCCGGCCTGCCCGCTGCGAAGCGGCTGCCGGGCAAGGGCGCTCGGCCGCCCGGAGGCGTTCCCCGCGCCGCGCCCCCGAAAAGCCGCCGTTCGGCTCCGTCTCGCGGCGGGCGTCGCCCGGAGGACCGGACGGCTCGTCCTCGTCGACGACGTTCACGTCGTCCGCGGCCACCTCCTCGTCCCGATGCTCGAGCTCGCCGAGGGAGCCGACGCGGCCCGCCGGCTCCGCGCGGCCTGGCCCTCCCTCGCGGGCCGCCGGGCGACGCGGCTCGCGACCCTCGGGAGCGTGAGGCACGCGGTCCTCGAGCGCCGCTACGTCGTCGAGGTCTTCGCCGTCGAGGAGAGCGGGCCGGCGGACCAGCGCGTCCCGGTCCGCCTCGTCCTTCCCGGCGCGCTCGAGGCGGAGCCCCGGGGCGGCCTCCTCGGAAAAGTCCTCGCGCTCAGCGCCGGGGCGAACGCTCCGGCTCCGCCGGCACGAGCGCGTCCCGCGCGAGCTCCACGGAAACGGATCGGTGGATGAAGCGCACCGAGACGATGAAGCGGCTCTTCCCCTTCACCTTCGTCACCCGGCCCGTCATCCCGTGGAACGGGCCCTCGGCGATCCGGACCGCGGACCCCTTCGTCAGCTCCGGCCACGGGACGAGCGGAACCCCCATCTCCTGAAGACGCCGGACCTGCGCGAGGTCGGCCGCCAGCCCCTCCTGGTCGGGGACGGCGAGGATCTGAAGGCAGAGGTTCGTCTTCAGGAGCTCGAGCCGCTCGTGCTCGAGGTCCCCCCGGGCGAAGAGATAGCCGGTGAAGAGCGGCACGTACGCGATTCGCCCCCGGCGGTCCCTCGGGCTCCTCCGTTCGCAGAGGGGCAGGTAGAACGGCAGCTCTCGGCTCCGGCACTCGCGGGCAAGCAGCTTTTCCTGCCGCGACTTCACGTAGATGACCCACCAGGGGAACCTTTCCGGAGGAAGGGTGAAGAGGTCCTCCGGGAAGAGGTCCGGTTCGGGCTTCAAGATCGGCACGACGTCACTTTACCAATCGACCGACCCGGCTATCCTCCGCGGGATGGCGAGCGGGCCGGGAGACGCACGGGCGGGTGGATGGGAGCTCCTGGCGCCGGTCGGGACGCTCGTGGCGCTGTCGCTTCCGTACTTCGTCCTGACGCTCGCATCGGCCGAGGCGACCCGCGACGCCAAGCTCGCGGCCCAGGCAGCGGGGGCCGTCCTCGTCCTCCTGGGCCTCGCGTTCGGGAAGGCTTCGGCGGGCCGCCGGCCGGCCGGCCGAGGAGCACGCCTCGCGCTCGGGGCGCTCGTCGCTTTCCTGGCGCTCTTCGCGGCGTCGGCAACGGCCGGCGTCCTGCGCGGACGCGACCCGCTCGACCTCCTCCCGATCCTTCCCGCCCTCGCCCTCTTCGCCTGGGGGGCGACCCGGCCGGGGGAGGAGAGCGCCGGTCGCGCGCTCGCGCTCCTCGTCGGCTGCGGGGCCCTCACGGGTCTTCTCGCGGCCCTCCAGCGCTTCGCGGGCCTCTTCCGGCTGCCGGTCGACTCGCCCGAGCCACGATTCTTCGCGACGGCGCTCATCGGGAACCCGGGCGACGTCGGAGCGGCGCTCGTCGTCCCGGCGCTCCTCGCCGCCGTTTCGCTCGCCCGGGGTGAGCGACGGCTCGCCTCGGCCCTCGCCCTCGGCGCGATGCTCGCCGGCCTCGCCGCGGCCGCCACGCTCGCGCCGCTCGCGGCCTTCGGCGCGGGCGCGGCGATCCTCGTCCTCGGCGACTTCCGGCGCAGGCTCCTTCCCGCTCTCGGCGCCGCGCTCGTCCTCCTCGGGCTCCTCCAGGCGGGCGGCGTCCTGTCGCGCGTCTCGGCCAAGCTCGCCTCCGGCGCGGTCGACGAGCTGACGACGCAGCGCGATATCGGCGTCCTCGCCGCGCTCGAGACGGTCCGCGCCCACCCCCTCCTCGGCGTCGGCCCCGGCGGCTTCTCCGCCGATTTCGTGAGGGCGCGGCTCGCCGCGGAGGAGAGGTTCGGCCGGCGCCTCGTCCATCGCTCCGCCTCGGCCCACTTCGACAACGCCCACAGCGACCCGCTGACCGTCGCCGCCGAGGCCGGCGTCCCGGCGGCCGCCGCGCTCGCCCTCGCGCTCGGCGCGCTCCTCCTGTCCCTCGCGGCCGCTACCCGCCGGGAGCGCTCCCCGGCCCGACCCGACGGTGTCCCCGCGGAGGCGCTCCTCGCCTCCCTCGCTGCGGTCCTCGTCCTCTCGCTGGCGAACTTCCCGATCCAGATCGTGCCGGTCTCCGGCCCGTTCGCGCTCCTCGCGGGGCTCGCGTTCGCCCGCGGCGGAGGCTCCCTCCCGCTCCCCTCCGGGCGCGCGGGGCGGGTGGCCCTCGCTTTCCTGGCCCTCCTGCTCGCCTCAGGGGCCGCCGTCCGCCTCGCCGGCGCCCTCGCGCTCGCGCGGGCCGAGACCGCGCTCCGGCTCGCTCCCGGCGCCGCCGGCGCCCCGCGCGACGCACTCGTCGCCTCGGCGCTCGCCGACGCCCGGCGGGCCGTCGCGCTCCGTCCGCGTGCGGCCACCGCCCACCTCGCCCTCGGATCGGCGCGGGCCGCAGCCGCCGACCTCTCCGGCGCCGTCACGTCGATGGAGCGCTCGCGGGAGCTGGAGGAGCGGGCGGAGGCCCTGCTCAATCTCGGCCGTCTCGCGATCGCCCGCGGCGACGAGCGTGCGGCTCGCCCCTTCTTCCTTCGGGCGGTCTGGGTCTTCCCGCGTCTCGCCGCGGCGATCCCCCCAGCCGGCGACCCGGACGGCGTCGTCACCGAGGTCGCTCGTCTCGAAGCGGCGCTCCCCGCCGGCGGCGTGCCTCCCGCGCCTCCGCCGCCGCTCAGACTCCGCTGACCCGGAGGACCGTCGTCACCGTCCGGACGAGGACGAAGAAGTCGAGGACGGGATTCCACTGGAAAAGGTAGCCGAGGTCGTACCGCAGCTTCACGTCCGGCTTCGTGGCGTAGGCGCCCATCACCTGCGCGAGGCCGGTCAGGCCCGGCTTCAGCAGGTGGCGCAGGCGGTAGAGCGGCTCTTCGGCCGCGAATGCCGCGACGAGCTCGGGGCGCTCCGGGCGGGGCCCGATCAGGCTCATCGACCCGCCGAGCACGTTCAGAAGCTGGGGCAGCTCGTCCAGCCGGGTCTTGCGGAGGAGCCGGCCGACGCGGGTCACGCGTTCGTCGCCGACCCGGGCGAGGACCGGTCCCGTCTCCCGTTCGGCGTCTGCCCGCATCGTCCGGATCTTCCAGACGTGGAGCTCCCGGCCCCCGCGCCCGACGCGGCGCTGCCGGAACCAGGCCGGGCCCGGCGTCTCGAGGACGACGACGAGCGAGACGACCGCGACCGGGATCGCCGCGAGGACGGCGAGCGGGACGCCCAGCACGATGTCGAGGAGCCTCCGGAGGGCGAACGCGGGAGGCGATGCGCCCCGGGCGGCGACCCGCGTCAGAGGGAGGTCGCCGAGGCTCCGCGTCGCCACGTGCGACGCGACGACGTCCGCGAGGCCCGGGAGGAGCCAGAGCTCGAAGCCCCCCGCAGCGCTCCGCTCCACGAGGGCGGCGAACGCCTCCCGCTCGCGCGGGTTCCCCGAGGCGAGGACGACGTCGTCGGCCTGGTGCGGCGCGCCCGGGCCCCGGCTCGCCGCAATCGCCCCGGCGGCGTCGGGCTCCCACCCGACCAGCGTGTAGCCGGGCGCCTCTCCGGCGTCCAGCGCGGCGGCGGCGCGCCGGGCGTCCTCTCCGTCGCCGAGAACGAGGACGCGGCGCATGGGCGGAGGCGCCGCGCGATCGACGAGGCTTCGGAAGAGCGCGTGGAGGGTCCAGGCGGCCGGAACGTAGAGGAGCGCCACCGTTCGGGGGAGGGCGCGGGAGAGGAGGAAGAACGCTCCGACCAGGAAGAGCGCCGTCAGGACCGTCGCGACGAGGAGGCCGCCCCGCTCCCGGAGGGTCTCGAGCGGCTCGGACCAGGTCGCGGCGAGCGAGTGAGCAAGGAGCGAGGCGAGCCCGACGACGACGAGCCACGGCCACGGGTCGAGCGGAACCTTTTCCGCCGGGAGGACCCCTTCCGTGCCCGGCAGCGCGACGACGCGGCGGAGCCAGACGACGGCCGCGAACGCCACGACGGCGGCCAGGACGTCTCCCGCCGCGAGAAGAGCCCGTCGGGCCGGGCTCGCGTGCCTCACGCGCCCTCCGCGGCCCGCCGCAGGAGCTGCGCGAGCCTCTGCGCGATCTCTCCGCGGTCGGCGTGGGCGACGGCGAACGCGCGCCCGGCCGCGCCGAGCGCCTCGGCGCTCCCGGCGTCCGAGAGGAGATCCGTCACCTCGCGCGCGAAGGCCTCCGGGCCGGAGGCGGTGCGGAGCGGCGCCGCGACGCCGTCGAGGACCGCGCGCGCGGCGGCGGCGGGCGTCGCGACGACCGCGCAGCCCGCCTCGAGCGCCTCGTAGACCTTGTTCGGCGTCCCGGTCCCCATGTCGACGGGGACGGCCGCGACCCGCGCGGAGAGGAGGAGCGCCCTCATGTCGGAAACCGGGCTCACGAGCCGGGCTCCCGGCGTGAGGTCCGCCCACCGGCGTAGGGATGCCGGCGCGTCCGCTCCGCCGACGACGAGCTCCGCTCCCGGGACGCGCTCGCGCACCCTCGGCCAGATCTCGCGCAGCAGGAGCTCGGCGGCCACGGCGTTCGGACGGTACCCCATCCTCCCGGTGAAGACGACGAGGGGGGCGCGCTCCCGCGGCGGAGGCGGCCCGATCCGGGCGCCGATCGCGATCGCCTCCGTCCCTGCGGGGAGGGCCGCCGCGTCGGCCGGCGTCGTCGCGAGGAGGAGCCGCGCGCCCCGCGCCGCTTCCCGCTCGGCGCGCAGAAGACGCGCCCCTTCGACTCTCCAGTAGAGACGCCGCCAGAGGGCCGGGTCTCTCTCCGCGTTCTGCCGCGCCGCCTCCGACAGCGCGTCGACGTAGTCGACGACGAGGGGAGCCCGCGGCAGGCGCGCCACCAGTCGTGGGTGAAGGCGGGCGAGGAGGAGGACGACGAGGTCGAACGAGCCGCTCCCCGCGAGCGCCTCCTCCCAGGCCCCGTCGAACAGCGCGGTCTGAAGCGGCCAGCCCCGGACGAGGGCGCGCGCGAGGTGGAACGGAAGGGCCGACGGGCGGATCGGGACGCCCCGCGTCTCCTCGGCCCCGGGGACGGCGGCGACCGGACGGTTCGGAGGCGTGCCGCCGACGATCGTCACGCGCGCGCCCAGCTCGGCGAGCGCGTCGAGGTGCAGCTCCGCCCGGACGCGGTCTCCCGTGAAGCCCGTCCCCGGCAGTCGGGGCACGACCAGGAGGACCCTCAAGGTCGGCTCCCGGCGGCTCCGTACCCGGCCGCCCAGACCTCGAACGGACCGGCCGCCGCGACGCGCTCCGCCTTCGCCTCCTCCATCCGGCCGCGGAGGGCGAGGCCCGCGCGCGTCGCCGGAGAGAAGACGAAGAGCGCCCTTCCGCCGGCCACTTCGTCGACGGCTTCCTTCGCCTCGGCGCGCAGCCGTTCCTCGTCGGGGAGGGCGTCGGAGTACCAGCCGGGATGGCGCGCCACGTCCGAGGGGAAGAGAGTCACCCGGCCCGCGAGCCCTACCCGCGCGAACCGGTAGTCGAGCTCCGGCCCCCAGAGCTCCGCCGCGACGACCCGGGCTCCGCCGCGGACCTTCGGCGCGAGCGCGGCCGCGAGCTCCGAGGCAGGCGTCGGACGGACCCACCCGGGCAGGGAGAGGCCGAGGACGACGATCGACGCCACGCCCGAGGCGAGCGCCACCTCGCTCCACCGAGCCTGGGCCAGGACGAGGGCGACGAGCGGGAGGAGGACGAGGGCCGTCCGGTCGGGCAGGAGCGCCGAGCGGCTGAAGAGGAGAAGCGGAAGAAGCAGGAAGACTCCGAGCAGCAGCGGCGCCGCCGCCGGCACCCGCGCGCCGCGGCCGCCGGCGATCGCCAGGACCAGGAGGGCGACGGCGAGCGGCCCCGCGTACTTCGCCGGCCCGGGCTCGACCGGGAGGCCCAGCCCGAGATTCGCGGCTGACTGGAGAGCTCGCTCCGCGAGCGGCCGGGCCTCGCTCCAGGCCATCGAGGCGCGCGGCTGGCCGAGCGCGACGGGGAGCCAGGCCGCGGCGGTCGCGGCCGCGACCGCTCCCGCGAGGACGACGAG
>JAGOBQ010000428.1 GCA_017999215.1 Thermoanaerobaculia bacterium | reverse complement strand
TGGTCGAGGAATCCGGTGATGTCCCCGCCGACGACGTCCTTCGCGAAGAACCCCTGCTCGAACTGGGTGACGTAGCCGAGGCTCTCGGACTCGCTGACGGTCACGACGGCGTAGATCGCCGCGACGCGCCCGTCCGCGTCGAAGAGGCGCCCCTTCGAGGCCCGCTTCAGGACGTCGGGGGAGAGCTGGGCCCGCCCCTTGTCGATCCGGAAGTAGAGCCCGGAGGGCTCGACCGTGAAGGGGAGGAACCCGAGCTTCAGCGACGGGATCGCGAGGTGGTCGACGTCGGCGAGCGACCTTCCGGCGGCGAACGAGGCGACGCGCACGACGGCCTCGAAGTCGTCGGCGTGAATGGTGACGAACGACCCGACCTCGCGCTCGTGGGCGTCCCGGAGGACGCCCGCCGTCGCCTTCGGGCCGAGGTAGTCGTTCACGAGCCCGTCGCGGGTCCCCTTGTGGATCCGGAGGTGCGTGAACGTCCCGTCGAACGCCGCCCGGAACGTCGGACGCTCGGCGGCGCCGGCGGGAAGAGCCGCGAGCACGAGGAGGAGCGGGAGGAGGCGAAGCCGCATCGGCGTCCGTCCCTCAGAGAGCCGTCATCTTCGGGCGCGCCACATCGACGAGGAGGTCTCCCTCGCCGATGGAGTCGCCCTCTCGGACGTAGACCTTCGCGACGGTCCCTGCGTAGGGGGCGGCGACGGCGTTCTCCATCTTCATCGCCTCCATCACGAGGAGCGTCTGGCCCGCAGAGACCGTGTCCCCCTCCTTCGCCTTGATGGCGAGGACGAGGCCGGGCATCGGGGCGACGATCCCGCCTTCGCCCCGGCCGGTCGGGGCGGGGCGGGATGCGGCGGGTGCGGGGGCGGGGGCGGGAGCCGCCGGTCGAGCGCCCGAGGCGCTCGGAGAGGACGGCGGTAGGACCGCCCGCACGGCGTCGGCGGTGAGTGTGCGCCGGCCGAGCTGGAGGATGTCGACGGCGTACTCCGTCCCGTCGACGACGACCGTCGCGCGCTCCGGAGTGAGCTCCTTGATCTCGGCCTGGTACTCGCGGCCGCCGATGCGGAGGACGTGCTGGCTCATGGGGACCTTTCTTCCCGAGGGGGTCAGCGCGGGAGCGCGGGTCGGCGGAGGGTGACGCGGGAGCCCGGACGGTTCAGGTAGAGCTTCCGCTCCACCTCGAGGACCGTGGCGAGGACCGCGAGGACGTCGGCGGGGATCGGTTCGGCCGGCGGGAGCTCGGCCGCGGGGGCGGGAGCCGGCTCGGCGGCCGGGGCGGCCCCGTGCCCGTGTCCCCCTTCGGCCCATTGGACGCGGCCGGCGAGGCGTCCGATGAGCTGGATGAAGAAGATGCACGCCACGAGGCCGATGAAGACGACGGCCATCCCGAGCGCGGTGATCGTCAGGGCTTCCAGCTGCGACATCGGCGCTCCTCAGAGGGGGATGTTCGTGTGGCGCCGCGCCGGGTTGCCGTCGCGCTTGTCGGCGAGCATCTCGAGCGCCTTGATGATCCGGAAGCGTGTCGTCGCCGGCTTGATGACGTCGTCGATGTAGCCCTTCCGCGCCGCCACGTAGGGCGTCGCGAAGAGCGTCGCGTACTTCTCCTTCAGCTCCGCCGCCTTCGCGGCGACGTCCTCGGCGGCGTCGAGCTCCTTCTTGTAGATGATCTCGACCGCGCCGTCCGGCCCCATGACGGCGATCTCGGCCGTCGGCCAGGCGTAGTTCACGTCGCCCCGGAGGTGCTTGCTGCTCATGACGCAGTAGGCGCCGCCGTAGGCCTTTCGGAGGATGACGGTCACCTTCGGGACGGTCGCCTCGGCGAACGCGAAGAGAAGCTTCGCGCCGTTCCGGATGATCCCGCCGTACTCCTGCGTCGTCCCGGGCATGAAGCCGGGGACGTCCTCGAGCGTGACGAGCGGGATGTTGAAGGCGTCGCAGAAGCGGACGAAGCGCGCTCCCTTGATCGAAGAGGCGTTGTCGAGGACGCCCGCGAGGACCTTCGGCTGGTTCGCGACGATCCCGACGGAGCGCCCGGCGAAGCGGGCGAAGCCGACGACGAGGTTCGCGGCCCAGGCCTCGTGGACCTCGAGGAACTCGCCGCAGTCGACGATCGCCCGGACGACCTCCTTGACGTCGTACGGCTGGTTCGCGCCGTCCGGCAGGACGGCGTTCAGCTCGGGGACGGCGCGGTCGGCCGGGTCGTCGCACGTCACGAGCGGCGGCTTCTCCTGGTAGTTCTGCGGGAAGTAGCCGAGCATCCGCCGGACGAGCGCGAGCGCCTCGTCCTCGTTCTCGGCGACGAAGTGCGCGACGCCGCTCTTGCCGGCGTGGACGTCGGCGCCGCCGAGCTGCTCCGTCGTCACGGTCTCGCGCGTCACCTGCTTCACGACCTTCGGCCCGGTCAGGAACATGTAGCTCGTGCCGCGCGTCATCGCGACGAAGTCGGTGATCGCGGGGCTGTAGACGGCGCCGCCGGCGCACGGGCCGAGGACGAGGCTGATCTGCGGGACCACGCCGGAGGCGAGGACGTTGCGCAGGAAGATGTCGGAGTAGCCCGCGAGGGCGTCGACCCCTTCCTGGATCCGGGCGCCGCCCGAGTCGTTCAGCCCGATGACGGGGGCCCCGACCTTCACGGCGAGGTCCATCACCTTGCAGATTTTCTCCGCGAAGGCCTTCGAGAGGCTCCCGCCGAAGATCGTGAAGTCCTGGCTGAAGACGAAGACGAGCCGGCCGTGGATCGTCCCGTGGCCCGTGATGACGCCGTCCGTCAGCGGCTGCTCCTTCTCCATCCCGAAGTCGGTGCAGCGGTGCGTCACGAACGTGTCGAACTCCTCGAAGCTCCCCTCGTCGAGGAGCTTCTCGATCCGCTCGCGCGCCGTGTACTTGCCCTGCTCGTGCTGCTTCTGGATCCGCTTCTCGCCGCCGGCGCGATGCGCCGTCTCGCGCAGGTGCGCGAGCTCCAGGATCTTGCGTTCGATGCTCATTCGGGGGCTCCGTGCGGCCGCGGTTCGGTTCCGGACCGGGGGCTTCCGGGGCGCGACCGGCGAACGGCCATCGTAGCATCGCGAGAGGGCCGAACGCCCGTTCGGGAATGGGGACGGCGGCGCCCGGGGAGCCTGTCGTACAGGCCCCGCCCGGGACGGATTTCGTTCGCTCCGAGCCACTATGATGTCCGGCCGGAGTCGAACAAATGAAGCGTTCCACCCTGCCCATCGTCGTCGCTCTCGCCGCGCTCCTCCTCGCCGTCCCGCTCCTCGCGATCGAGGTCGACGCGGAGACGGAGGCGCGCGTTCCCGCCCTCACGGCCTTCCACGAGGTCGTTTATCCGCTCTGGCACGAGGCGTGGCCGAAGAAGGACGTCGACGCCCTCGCGGCGCTCGCACCGAAGGTCGACGCCGGCGTCGCGGCGATCGCGAAGGCCGAGCTCCCCGGGATCCTCCGCGACAAGAAGGGGACCTGGGAGTCGGCCGTCCAGCGCCTCGAGGCGATCGGGAAGGAGTACGCGGCCGCCTCGGCGAAGAAGGACGGCCCCGCCCTCCTCGCCGCGGCCGAGAGCCTTCACTCCCAGTTCGAGCGAATGGTGCGGATCGTCCGCCCCGTTCTCAAGGAGCTCGAGGCGTTCCACGCGACCCTCTACGTCCTCTACCACCGCCAGCTCGACCCGTTCGCGCTCGAGGCCGTCACGGCGTCGGTCCGGACGCTGAACGAGAAGATGGTCCCGCTCGCGGCCGCGGCGCTTCCCGAGCGCCTGAAGGCGAAGGAAGAGGCGTTCCTCGCGGCCCGCGGCGCGCTGTCGGCGGCGGTCGACGAGGCCGCCGCGACGCTCGGCCGGAAGGACGAGAAGGAGATCCGCGCGGCCGTGGAGCTCCTCCACACGCGCTACCAGGAGCTCGAGAAGGTCTTCGACTGAGGGCCGGGTTCGGCGGGGGCGCGACGCCGCGCCCCCCGCCGAACGTCCCGTCGGGCCGTCGCGGCCGTCTCAGCGACCTTCCAGAAGCCTGACTACCTCTCCGGGCTCCGGGAACCGCCCCGTCTCGCGCTTGGAGTAGACGAGCGTCCCGTCGACCACGACGTCGAAGACGCCGCCGGAGCCCTTCGTCAGCGTCGCCTCGACCCCGAGCGCGTCCTTCAGCTCGGCCGCCAGACCGGCGGCCCGCGGATGGTAGTTTCAAACCACGCAGTAGGTGATCTCGATCTGCATCGGTTCCTCCTTCCGGTCGGCGCATTCTAGGATCGTGCCCCGCCCGCGCCCGAGCCCGGGGGGAACGTCTTCGGGGGAGACTCCGTTAAGAATTCGGGAGGAGGTCCGTTTCATGGGTGATGACCCGAGACAGGAGGCACCCGTGAGCGCGGCGAGACCGATTCCCCGGCCCGT
>JAGOBQ010000427.1 GCA_017999215.1 Thermoanaerobaculia bacterium | reverse complement strand
GATCGTCCGCTTGATGAGGTCGAGGACCCGCTCGTTCCGCACGAGCTCGTCCCGCCCCGCGAAGGAGATTCCTGCGGCCCGGGCCCACTTCTCGAGAGCCTCGAACGCCGGCACGACGAGCGCCGTTACGTAGCTCCGCCCCTCGCCGATGACGGCCACCTGCTCGACGAGCGGATCGGCCCCGATCGTCGTCTCGACGTGCTGCGGGGCGACGTACCTCCCGCCTGCCGTCTTGATCAGGTCCTTGATCCGGTCCGTGATCTTCAGCGTCCCGTCCTCGCAGATCTCGCCGGCGTCACCCGTCCGGAGCCAGCCGTCCCGGAAGACGGCCGCCGTCTCCTCGGGCCGGTTCCAGTAGCCCTTCATGACGGTCCGGCCCTTCACGAGGACCTCCCCCTCTTCCGAGATCCTCACCTCGACCCCCGGGAGGGGCGAGCCGACCGTCCCGACGTGGAATCGCGACGGGTCGTGGCACGTCACGGTCGCCGTCGTCTCCGTGAGGCCGTAGCCCTGGCAGACGAAGACGCCGACGGAGTGGAAGAACTCCTCGATCTCCGGGGCGAGCGGCGCCCCGGCGCACGGGAAGAGGCGCGGACGGCCGCCGAACGCGGCGCGGATCTTCGCGAGGACGAGCCGGTCCGCGAGCGCGTGGCGGAGCGCGAGGAGGCGCGGGACCGCCTCTCCGGCCCGCGTCCGCAGGCTCACCGCGTGGCCGGTCCCGATCGCCCAGCGGAAGAGCGCCCGCTTCGGCGCCGAGGAGCTCCGGACCCTCTCCTGGATCTTTGTGTAGGCCTTCTCGTAGAGGCGGGGGACGGCGCACATCAGCGTCGGTCGGACCGCGGGGAGGACTTCCGAGACCTTCTTGGGGTCTTCGCAGTAGGCCGTGACGGCCCCGCGGTAGAGGATGTAGAACGTCCACGCCCTCTCGAAGATGTGGCTGAGCGGGAGGAAGCAGAGCGAGACGTCGTCCGGGCCGATCGGCGGCAGCCGGAGGTCGTGGTAGGCGCACGTGACGGTGAACGCCGAGTGCGGGAGCATGACCCCCTTCGGCTCCCCGGTCGTCCCGGAGGTGTAGAGGAGCGTCAGGAGATCGTCCGGCGTCGCGCGGGAGAGCCGCGCCGCGATCTCCTCTTCTCTCCCCGCGGTGCGGCCTCGCTCGAGCGTCTCCTCGAATCCGGCGAAGACCTGCCCCTTGGGGAGCGTCCCCCCGCCGAAGGCGACGACCCGCTCGAGCGGCACGCCGGCCTCGATCGCGGCGAGGACCTTCGCGATCGGCTCGCCCCCGTCCACGAAGACGAAGCGCGCTCCCGAGTCCTTCAGGATGAAGGCCACCTGGCTCGCGCTGCTCGTCGCGTGGATCGGGACCGAGACGCCCCGGACGCGGAGGATCGCGAGATCGGCCATCGTCCACTCGGGGCGGTTTGCGGCGAGGATCGCGACGCGGTCCCCCTCCGCGACGCCCGCCTCGACGAGAGCGGAGGAGAGGTCCCGGACCCTCGCGGCGAGCTCGCGCCACGAGATGTCCCGCCACTGGCCGCCCGCGAGGTACCGGAGGGCCGTCCCGTCTCCGCGCTCGCCGAGCTTTTCGTCCATCACGTGGGCGACGTGACGGGCCTCGATCCGGGCGTCGGGCGAATCCGGCGCGGACGAAGAGCGGGGAGCCGAAGGGGAAGCGGTCGAAGGGACTTCCATCCCGCGGATCGTACCGCGCGGGGTGGCGACCGGACGACGGGACGTCCCGTCCTACCGGCGGTGAATGCGTTCTCCGAGCAGCTTCAGGTCGACGCGCGGCCGAAACCCGACGTCCCGCCTCGCGCCGCAGACCTCGTAGAGCCCCGCGACGGGAACGAAGGGGAGGTCGGCCACGACGGCCCCCGTCGCCTCCTGCAGGAGCTCTTGCCGCCGGACGAGAGAGAACGAGGAGCCCGCGGCCTCGATGAGGGCGTCGGCCGCCCGGTTCGCGATCCCCCGCCTCATCGCGTCCGGCCGATCCCGCGGCCGGGAAGCCTGCGGTCGAACCGCGGCTCGAACCGGACGTCCCTGCGCAGGCCGTAGACGTCGTACAGCCCGGCTACGGGCAGGAGGTAGAGATCGTCCATCACGACCCTCATCGCCCGCTGAAGCAGGTCCCGTCGGCGCCCGAGGTCGAGCGCCGCGGAGGCCGATTCGATCAGCGCGTCGGCCTCGGGGTTCGAGTAGCGCGAGTGGTTCGTCGAGCCGTACCCCCGCGCGTCGTCGCGGGTGTGGACGAAGCTGTCGAGGACGTCGCTCGCCTCGGCCGTCTGCGCCACGACGCCGCCGAAGTAGAAGTCGACCTCGCCGCTGCGAATCCGGGGGTGGAGCTCGGTCCAGGGCGTGACCCGCGGCGTCACCCGGAGGCCGGCCTCGGCGAGCTGGCGCGCGAGGACGTCGCCGCGCCGGCCCGGGCGATGCTCGAGGACGAGGTCGAGCCCCGTCCCGAATCCGGCCTCCGCGAGAAGCCGACGCGCGCGCGGGAGGTCGCGGACCGTCGCTTTCAGGTCGGGCGCGAAGCCGAAGACGCCGGGCACGCAGAGCTGGCCCGCCGGCTGGCCGATGCCGCCGTGCGCCTCGGCGACCCAGGCGGCGCGGTCGAGCGCGAGGTCGATCGCCTGCCGAACGCGGCGGTCGCGGAACGGCGCCGCAGCCGCCGAGAGACGCAGGTACTCGACCGTCGATCCCGGCTGCGCGATCACCCGGCAGCACTCGGAACCCTCGAGCCTCTCCGCCGCGTCCTCGGCCAGGTCCGTGGCAATGTCGACCTGCCCCGCCAGGAGCCTCTCCAGCCGCCTCCGCGGGTCGCCGTCCGCGACGAACGTCACCGGCAGCAGGGGTCCCCTTCTCCAGCCGTTCTCCGCCGGTACGAGCTCCACGACCTCCGCCGTCGTCCGGGCCAGGCGGTACGAGCCTGTCCCGACCGGTTCGACGATCTCGGCCGGGGAGCTCGCGGGCACGATGGCGATCGCGGTGAGCTTCGCCAGGAGCGCCGCGAAGGGGCGCCTCGTGCGGATCTCGATGGTCGAGGCGTCGGTGCTCCGAACCGTCTCGACCTCGACCAGGTAGCTCGCGAGACCGCTCCCCGAGTGGTGCCGAGCCCGATCGAGGCTGAAGAGGACGTCCCTGGCGGTCAGGGGACGGCCGTCGTGGAACACGACCCCCGGACGCAGCCGGAAGACCCACGTCCTCTCGTCCGGGTTCCGCCATTCGGAAGCGAGGGCGGCGACGACGCGCGACTCCTCGTCGAACTCGGTGAGCCCGTCGTAGAGGTTGGCCAGGACCGCAGACGTCAGGATCTCGTTCTGGAGGTGCGGGTCGAAGCTCTGGGGGGCGCTGTGGACGGCGATCCGGACGGGCTTCACGCCTTCCCGGCACGCCGCCGGTACCGCCGCAAGGGCGACCGCGATCAGGGCCGCCGGGCGCCTCACTCCGCAAGTATGCCAGCCGCTCCCTTTCGAGCCCTCCCCGGTGCGCCGGGTAGCGAATTCTTAGGATCGCTTAGTCGATTCTTAGGTGGCGGACGGCTGGCCGCCGCCGCATCTTCCGGGGCGTCGGGAGCGCCCCCGAAGACGCCCCGCCAGGACAGGCGCCCCGCGCCGTACGAGAGGTGAACGATGACGAAGCCCCCGTCCCGTCCGAGCCCTGCCGAGCTGCTCGAGAAGATGCAGCTCATCCGCTCCTTCGAGGAGCGGAGCGCCGCCTCCTTCGCCGAGGGGCGCTCCCCCGGGACCTGCACCTGCGTCGGCCAGGAGGCCTCCGCCGTCGGCGTCGTCGCCGCGCTGCGCGAGGACGACCTGATCCTGACGAACCACAGGAGCGCGGGCCACCTCCTCGCCCGGGGCGCCGATCCGGGCCGGCTCATGGCCGAGATCATGGGCCGCGCGACCGGCTACTGCGGCGGCAAGAGCGGCACGCTCCACGTCTCGGCGAAGGAGCTCGGCGTCATCCTCACCTCGACGATCGTCGGCGGCGAGCTCTCCCTCGCGCCCGGCGTCGCGCTCTCCGTCTCGATGAAGGGGGGCGAAGAGATCGTCACCTGCTTCTTCGGCGACGGCGCGGCGTGCGAGGGGATCTTCCACGAGGCGCTGAACCTCGCCGCCGTCTGGAAGCTCCCGGTCCTCTTCGTCTGCGAGAACAACGAGTGGCAGGCCTTCGTCCACCGCCGCGAGACGATGCTCACGGAGGACATCGCCTCCCGCGCCGCCGGCTACGGCATCGAGGGGCGGACGGTCGACGGGAACGACGTCGAGGCGGTCCTCGCCGCCGCAACCGAGGCGGCCGCGAAGGTCCGCGAGACCCGGATGCCGTTCCTCCTCGAGACGAAGACCTACCGCCTTCGCGGCCACTTCGAGCCGGACGACCAGGGCTACGTCGAC
>JAGOBQ010000426.1 GCA_017999215.1 Thermoanaerobaculia bacterium | reverse complement strand
GTCGTAGACCGTCCGCACGCTTCCGGAGAAGGGCGGATCGTCGAGGTCGAACGGCGTCCCGGTCGTCTCCTCGATCGCGGCGAGGTCCGCGGTGACGCCGCGCGCCGGCTCGCGGTGGTACCCGAGGCGGAACGCGAGGAGGAGGCTCCCCGACGTCGCGACGTACTCGATCCCGAGGCGCGGGACGACGACGTCGTCCGGCGGGGTCATCTCGGCGAGGAGGTCCCTCACGAACATGCCCGGGAGCGGCCCCACGAGTCCGGCGTACGAGACGGTCGGGAGGGAGCGGTCGATGAAGTCGCCGTAGGCGATCCACTGCGCCTCGGCCGCGACCGTCAGTCCGGGAATCGGCTGGGCGGCGAGGCCCACCGCCGCGTCG
Source organism: Thermoanaerobaculia bacterium (assembly GCA_017999215.1). Taxonomy (GTDB): domain Bacteria; phylum Acidobacteriota; class Thermoanaerobaculia; order UBA5066; family UBA5066; genus UBA5066. The sequence goes on along the minus strand of JAGOBQ010000426.1, from coordinate 4,020 downwards.
CGGGGAACGCGGGCCGAGAACGGCCGGCTCTGCTGTCCGGCCAGCGGGACCGGGACGTCTCCGCCGATCTCCAGCGTCCCGTTCGCCTTCGCCGTCTGACGGTACACGGCGCCCGCGGTCAGCTTCCCGCCCGCGACGAGGTCGACGTGCAGCCCGGCCACGAAGCCGAGCACGCTCCGGTCGAGGTCCCGGATCGCCATCGTCGTGGTCCTCGTCTCGATCACCGTCGGCGTCGTGAACGTCCTGTGGACGATCCGGTGCGCCCCCGTCTCGTCACCGAGGAGATTCAGCTCCATCCGGTTGACGGTCAGCCCCGCTCCGAGCCGGACCCGGTCCGTCATTCGGTATGCGGCGGACAGGGCCAGGACGCGGTTCCGGAGCGAGACCGCGCCGTGCTCGCGGAATTCGAACAGGTAGTCGTTCCGGGTGGAGCCCCCCGAGCGGTTGTCGCGGAGCTCGATGTAGGTGTAGCCGTCCGGACCGGGGTCTCCTTCGAAGCTCAGGTTCTCGGCGAAGCTGACCGCGGCGACGACCCGGCGCGAGACGGGGATCACGATCCCGGCGAACTCGACGAGCGAGCTGCGGCCCGAGATGTCGGAGTTGGCGGCACGGGGGTCCGGATAGGGCTCGACGAGGCCACCCGTCGCCGTCGACCGGGCCGTGACGAGGCCGATGACGTCGTCGACCCGCTTCACCGAGACGCCGGCCTCGAACGAGGAGAGGAGGCCGAGACCGGCCGGGTTCGCGATCCCGGCGGTCGCGTCGTCGGCGATCGCCGTGAAGGCGCCCCCCATCGCGAGCGACTTTCCGCCCGGGTTCGTCAGGTTGAACGTCACCTTCGACAGGAGCGCCGACTCGACCTGGGCCGGAGCCGGGATCCGGACGAGGAGCAGGGCGGCGAGGGCGAGGACGGGTTTCTTCATCGCAGGGTCTCCACGATCTCTTCGAGGGGCCTCAGTGTGAGCGCGACGAGGGTGGGGCTCCCGGTGACGGCGTCCGCGTCCGTCTCGGCGCGGCCGGTCCCGGGAGCCGGCTCGACGACCGTGACGCGGTACCGTCCGGGAGGAACGGCCAGCGGGAGCGGCGTGTCGGCGGAAGCGGGCAACGCGACCGCCTTTCCCGTCGCCACATCGACGACCGAGACGACGACGCCCCACGGAATCGACGTGATCCGCAGCTCCGCCGTCGCCGGCGGCAGGTGGACCGGGTCGGCGGGGCGCGGGGGCGGTGCTTCGCCGGGCCCGCTCCGGAGCGCCCCCCAGAGGAGGAGCCCGAGGAGCGCGGCGCCCGCCGCCAGGACGCCGGCGACCCGCCGCGCGGGGACGGCCGGGCTCCGCGGCTTCTCCGAGACGAGCTGCGTCGGAGAGGTGGCGGCGCGCGCGGCGGCCGGGCCGCCGGGAGGCGCGGCGCCGTCCCCCTCGGGGAGCAGTCCCGCGACTCCGGCACCGGAGGAACGGAGGATCGCCACGAGCCGCTCGGTGATCTCGCGGTAGCTCTGGGGGCGCGCCTCGCGGCGCTTCTCGAGCATCTGTCCGATCAGCCTCACGAGCTCCATCGGGAGGGCGGGGGCGTCGGGCGGAGCGGCGACGGGCGGCGGCGACAGGTTCAGGTGCGCGGCGATGTACTCGACCGGGGCGCGCCCCTCGAACGGGCGCCGCCCCGCGAGGACCTGGTAGAAGATGACCCCGAGGCTGTAGACATCGCTCCGCCAGTCGAGCGGAGCGCCCTGGCCGAGCGAGCCGAGCTGCTCGGGCGAGCCATAGGCGACCTTCCCGAGGAAGAAGCCGGTCGCGGTGAGCGACTCCGACGTGGCCGACTCGAAGAGCTTCGCGATCCCGAAGTCGAGGAGCTTCACGGTCTTCTCGCTGCCGCTCTCGACGACGAAGACGTTGTCGGGCGAGAGGTCGCGGTGGACGATGCCGCGGGAGGCGAGGTACTCCATGCCGTTCGCGGCCTGGACCAGGAGCGGGAGGGTCTCCGTCCACGGGCGGCCGGCGTAGCTGCCGATCGGGCGTCCCTCGAGGAACTCCATCGCGAGGTAGGGGGTCCCGTCCTCCTCGCCGATCTCGTAGAACGTGACGACGTTGGCGTGGAGGAGCCCCTGGAGGATCTCGGCCTCGCGCGTGAATCGGACCCGCGCCTCGGCGACGTGAGGGGCCGACTCGTCGCCGGCCACCTCCGTCTCCCGGATCACCTTCAGCGCGACGGTCCTCCCGTCCCGCTCGTCGACCGCGCGGTAGACGATCCCCATACCGCCGCGCCCGACGCGGCGGACGATCCGGTAGTGGGCGATCCTCTCGACGGCGGACGGGCTCAGTTCTCCTCCACGGGGCGCTTCTCCCCGCCGAGGTTACCTCGCACCCGCCCGCTCCCCGTCAGCGGCCCGTTCCCGCCGAGGCCGGGCGGAGGAAGACGTTCGCCGGGTCGCCGGTCACGAGGTTGATCTTCGAGACGAACGCCATGAAGACCCCGTCCCCGTCGAGCTGCCTCACGACGACCCGAGCATCGACGATCTCGTCGAGGTCGAGCTGCATCAGGTCGCGGAAGAGCTCCCGCGAGAGGTACTCCGAAGCCTCCAGGTCGATGATCCGGACCGCGAGCGGCACGAGCGCCCCGGGCCGGTAGACGCCGACCGCGACCTTGCACGAGGCCCCGCCGACCTCCTGCAGGATGAGGTTCGTTCGGTTCCGGGCCGAGATCTCGGCGCCGTCGATGAGGACCGTCCCGAGGTTCGACTGGAACGAGGAATAGCCGTGGCGGTACGAGTAGCCCTCCATCCCGGTCCGGTACTCGCCTGTCGACGGCGACTCGGTATCCGCCGTGTAGGTCTCGGTCTGGACGTCGACGTCGGCCCAGGTCACGTCCCACCCGGAGCCGTTCTCGCGCCAGATCGCGTCGACCGCCACGGTACCCCAGACGTTCGTGCCCGACGGGATGAGGAAACGGCTCTCCAGGACGTCGTTGAACGTGAACGACCGCCCGGCCGGGACGAAGACCGTCGCGGTGACCGGAGTCCCGACGGGGAGGTTCCCGCTCTCGTCGACGAAACGAAGAAGTAGGTCGCGATCCTCGGTTTCGCTGACGTTCGAGAACGTCACGCGGGTCCTCCAGCGCGGAGTACGGCCCGAAGCGAGCGCCGCGCCCGTGACGTGCGCCGCGGGAAAGTAGAGATTCTCGGGCCCGCCCTTGAACGGCAAGGCGCTCGCGGCCAGTGCCCGCGAGGCCGGGGCCCCGCCCGGGACGACCGGCGAGAGGGCCTTCTCGGAGACACCGACCCGAAGCGCAGCGTCCTGGGTTCCGGAATCGATGACCGTCGCGAGCGGGACGACTCCTCCGTGCGTCTGCCCGAACGGGTCGATTGCGCCGCGCAGGAACGTCACCTTCGCGCGGAGCGCTTCGGGGAACTCCTCGTCCGGGAAGAGGTCGTCGTCATTGAGCTGTCTGGAGCCGTGTGCCGGCACCGTGACCTCGAGATCGACCGGGACTCCTTCGCGGAGGACGGGCTGCCCGTCGCCGTCGAACAGCTCGACCCGGACGACCGTCTCGTTCCCCGTCGTCTCCCGGAGGATCAGGTTCGTCCGGCGCCGGGCATCGTGCCAGAGGCCCGACACGACGTGCTCAGGGTCCTTCTGGCTCGCACCTTCGCCGGGAGCGACCGGCCGCATCTCGAAGCCGAACTCCGCGGTCGAGAGGAGCGTCCCCGCGACCGCCGTCCCGAGGGCGGCGGTCTTGCCGGCCACGAGAGGGACGACCGGCTTGTTGTTCACGAGGGCCGTCGCCGAGAGGGTCGGGCTCGGGGAGCTGACGTCGAGCGAGCAGCCCCCCTCGTACCCGAAGATGGTCCCGATGACGTTCCGGAACCGGCGGGTCTCCCCGGCGCCAAGCGAGAAGGCGAACTGGCGCACGCCGGCGGAGGTGTTGGACTGCCCGGCCGGGGTGAGCGTCAGGACGACCTGGATCGCGTTCAGCGCGTCGATGTTCGAGAGCCAGAGGTCCGAGGTGTAGCGACCCGCCCCGCGC
>JAGOBQ010000425.1 GCA_017999215.1 Thermoanaerobaculia bacterium | reverse complement strand
TCTGAAGGCCGGCAAGCCCCTCCTGGGCCTGGGTCAGGACGGCCGGGTCCATCCCCTTCGGGAGCTTCTTCGCCTTGCCGAGCTCCTCGACCTTGGCCTGGATCGAAGCGACCATCTGCGGGAGGGCGTTGGAGAGGTCGGTCCAGGCCTTCGTCAGCTCGTCCTTCTTGGCCGCGGCGGCAGTGGCGAGCTCCTGGGCCTTCGGGCCGAGCTCGGTCGCGGCGGCGAGGGCGGCCTTGTAGTCACCCTTCGCGAACAGGTCCTGGGCGGCCTTGAGGGCGTCCTTGGCGGCGGTGAGCTGCTCCGGGATGAACTTCTCGGCCTCGGGGGCGGCGGCGGTGATGGCCTGGTCGGCGGCCTTGATCGCGGCGTCGGCGGGGCCCTTGTCGGCGTTGCAGGCGGCGAGGCTCGCCACGAGCAGAGCGCAGGCGACGAGGGCAAAGGACTTCTTCATGGAACGTCTCCTTCGAGATTTCACTTCCGCGCCCTTGCGCGGGCCACCCGATAGATTACTGCCGATTCGGTCAACGGGTCTCGGTGACTTTCGCCAGCCCCCGGGGGGCGTCGGGGTCGAGGCCCCGCTCCCGGGCTGCGTGGAAGGCGAGGAGCTGGCCGGGGACGATCGCGACGATCGGGGAGAGGAGCTCCGGGAGCCGCGGGACCGGGAGGGAGCCCCTGCCGTGCGGACCGATCGTGAGGACCGGGCTCCCGCGCTTCCGCAGCTGGGTGACGAGGCCGGCGAGGTCCGCTTCCGTCGCCGTCCCGGGAGGCGAGACGACGATCGCCGTGAGATTCGGCCCGGCCAGCGCGATCGGGCCGTGCCGGAAGTCGGCCCCGGAGAGCGCCTCGGCCTCGAGGAGGGCCAGCTCCTTCAGCTTCAGCGCGAGCTCGTGGGCCGTGGGGTAGTTCAGGCCCCGGGAGAGGACGACGACGCGGGCCGAGCCGGCGAGGCGGGCCGCGGCTCGCCGGGCGGCGCCCTCCGTCCCGAGCGCGTCGGCGACGGCGTCGGGGAGGGCCCCGAGCCCCTCCGCGTAACGCCGCGCGCCCGACAGGCCCGCGGCGAGGAGCGCGACGGCGAGGAGCTGGGCGGTGTAGGTCTTCGTGGCGGCGACGCTCCGCTCGACGCCGGCGTGGAGCGGGATCACCTCGGCCGCGGCCTGCGCCAGCGGACTCTCGGGGTCGTTGACGAGGGCGAGCGTCGGCACCCCCTCGCGCCGGGCGGAGGCGATCGTCTCGACGACGTCGGGCGACCGCCCCGACTGCGAGATACCGACGACGAGCGCCCCCTTCAGGCGCGGCGGACTGTCGTAGAGAGTGACGAGCGAAGGCCCCGCGAGCGCGACGGGAAGCCGGCAGGTCAGCCCGAGCGCGTACTGGGCGTAGCGGGCGGCGTTGTCGGAGGTGCCGCGCGCGGCGACGAGGACGAACCGGAGGTCGCGGCGGGCGAGGTCGCGGGCGATCCGCCGGATGCGGGGCCCCTCGCGGACGAGGAGCCGGGCCAGGACGTCGGGCTGCTCTCCGATCTCGGCGCGCAGGACGGAGCGGCTCATTCCCGTCTCACTCCTCGTCCGTGTCGTCGATCTGCCCGGTGACGCGACGCCTCACGAGGGAGAAGGAGAGCCCGACGGCGAGCGTCGCGGCGAGGCAGGCGAGGACGATCCAGGCGAGCGTCGAGCCCGCGACGTCGGTCCCCCGGAGGTCGACGAAGAGCCAGATGAGGACTCCGAAGAACGCCGCGGCGAGCGCCGTCCCGACGTGCCCGAGCGAGCAGAGCGTCGCCCGTACGCAGAAGACCCACCCCGCGGCGAGGGCGATTCCGGCAAGGACCTTCAGCGGGAGGGGACCGTTGCCGCCGTGGCGGACCCAGTGGAGGAAGGACCAGCCCGACGGGTTGTAGGTGGCGAAGACGAGGAGGGCCGCGGCCAGGAGCCGCAGGAGGAACCCCGGGACCGAGATGCCGAGTCCGGCCAACGTGACCTCCCGTTCGGAATCGTGCCGTTCAGTCTAGTCGAGCCGCTACCGGCCGAGGTGCTTGCGGAGGAAAGTCCAGATCTCCTTCCGGGACTCCTTCGCGAGGCGCGTGTCGATCCGGTTGAAGGAGTGCCCGGCGGGCGCGTCGGTGTAGATCCTGTGCTCGAAGCTCTTCCCTTCGGCCTTGAGCGCGGCGATGAGGTTCTCGGCCTCGAGGACGTTCACGTCGCGGTCGTTCGTCGTGGCGTGGACGAGGAGCGGCGTCTTCAGCTTCGACGCCCAGAAGACGGGGCTCCGGCGCCGGTACTCGTCGACGTCCTCGGCGACCTTCTTCCCGACGTGGTGCTTCGCGGCGAAGAGGTCCTCGTAGCTCTGCTCGTGGTAGCCGAGCCGCGCGACGAGGTCGGTCACCGGGACGCCCGCGTAGGCGGCGCGGAACTTCTCCGGGTGGCGCGTCACGGCGAGGAGGGCGATGAGGCCGCCGTGGCTCCAGCCGGCGATCGCGGCGCGGGAGCCGTCGACGTACGGGAGCTCGGAGACGGCCCAGTCGAGGCCGGCGATCACGTCGTCCACCTCGAGGCCGCCGTAGTCGATCGCCTCGTAGAAGCCCTTCCCGTAGCCGGTCGAGCCGCGGTACTCGGGGGCGAGGACGACCCACCCCTGCTCGAGCATCTCCTTCACGATGTGGACGTGGTACGTCCCGAAGTCGCCGTGGACCCCTCCGTGCGGGAGGACGACGACCGGGTACTTCCGCCCCGCCTCGCGCGCCTTCGGCGCGAAGACGTACTGCGCGAAGCGGATCGGGTGACGCTCGTTCGAGATGCCGTACCGCTCCTTCGCGCGCGGGTTCGGGGGGCCGGCGACGTTCACTTTGTCGATCTCCGCGACGTCTCCGAGCCGGAGCCAGAAGAGCGCGTCGTCGCTCGACTTCCTCACCTGGTCGAGGTCGAACTCGAGGCTCTCGATCCGCTCCTCGAGCGCCTTCAGGCGCGCCGCGGCGTCGGGGGCGTCGTCGGCGAGCGATCCGGCGGGAGGGAGAAGGAGGGCGAGGGGAAGAGCAAGGAGAAGCAGCCCGGACCGTGCACGCATGGAATCCTCCCCGGGGACCGCGGCTCCCTGGCCGGTACGGTCCGGCCCGTCAGGTTAGCAGCCGCCGGACCCCTCTGCGTCGGGAGGGGCTTCGTCCGGACGCGTCCCGGCGCGGCGGCCACGTCCGTTCCCGGCCGTCCTCCGGTATCGTGCGCGGAACGAGACCACGATGGCGGGGCGGACGATTGCGATCGGAGACGTGCATGGGGACCTCGAGGGGCTGGAACGGCTCCTCTCGAGGCTGCCGGTCCTCCTCCCGGAGGACACGCTCCTCTTCGTCGGCGACTACGTCGACCGGGGGCCGCACCCGGCGGCCGTCGTCCGGCGCGTGAGGTCGCTGCCGTCCGAGACGGCGGCCCGCGTCGTCTTCCTCCGCGGGAACCACGAGGACGCCTGGCTCAAGGCGTGCCGCGAGGGCGCCCCGGAGTTCGTCCTGCCGCGCGGGAACGGCTGTTACTCGACCTACCGATCGTTCACGGGCGGACCCGTTCCGGGCCCCGGCGAGAACCCGACCGCCGAGGAGCTGCGCGCGATGGCCTCCGGGACGTTCTTCCCGGCCGACGTCGTGGCGTGGATGGAGGGGCTCCCCCTCTTCCACGAGGACGAGCACGCGATCTACGTCCACGCCGGGCTCCCTCACGACGGCCGCCGCTGGCTCCATCCGTCGGAGGTCAAGGACCCACGCCCGCTCCTCTGGCAGCGCAGCCGGGCGTTCTACGAGGGCTACGCGGGGAAGAGGGTCGTCTTCGGCCACACCCCGGTGCGGAAGCTCCCCCAGGACCAGTCGGTCCACACGCCGGGGGACCCGCTCGACGTCTACGTCACGGCCTCGCTCGCCGGCATCGACACGGGGGCGGGGATGGGCGGCTTCCTCTCCGCGATCGAGCTCCCCGGGATGCGCGTCCTCGACGCCCGCTGAGGAGGCGCGTCCGGGCGATCATCCGCGGCATGACGCTCCTCCCCCTCTCGCCGATCGACCACGTCTTCACCGGCCGCGGCGCCTACCCGATCGAGTTCGTCTTCGCGTACGAAGGGACGATCGACGCGGGACGGCTCGAGGCCAGCCTCCGGAAGACGATCGTTTCCTTCCCGCCGGTCGGGAGCCGTTTCGTCCGCCTCGACGAGGCCTCCCTCGCGTTCGAGCCGTACGACGGCGGGTGCGTCTTCTCGACGGCCGCCTCGCCGACGGAGTGGGCGGCGACGCCGCGCAAGGACGCCTTCCTCGACCCGGTGAGCGGGAGGGAGGGAGAGCCGCTCGGGCGAGCGCTCCTGACCCGGACGCCCTCCGGCTGCGTCCTCGGCTTCAGCCTCTCGCACGCCGTCGCCGACGGCTACTCCTACTT
>JAGOBQ010000424.1 GCA_017999215.1 Thermoanaerobaculia bacterium | reverse complement strand
CTCGAGGAGGACGGCTGCGAGGAGGATCAGGTTCGTCGGGCCGACCGGCGCGGCGAGGGCGGCCGTGAGGGCGGCGCCGGCGACGGCGCCGAGCGTCCCGCCGACGGCGATGAAGCCGAAGAGGCGCTTCCCCTGCTCGGCGCGGAAGAGGTCGGCGAGGAAGCCCCAGAAGACCGAGACGGCGAAGAGGTTGAAGACGCTCGCCCAGATGAAGAAGGCCTGGGCGACGGGGAGACGCCACCCTTCGGGCGCGAACGAGAGGAGCGCCCAGAAGAGGACGAGCGTCCCGAGGAGGACCCGGTAGACGACCGGGACGAAGACCTTCCGCGTCAGACGCGTGACGAGCTCCGCGAAGAGCGGATTCAGGGCGGCCGTGCCGAGGAGCGTCCCGACGAAGAGCCAGGAGAGGGCGTTCTCGCTCCCGCGGACCCCGAACTCGTCCCGGAGCGGACGGATGACGTAGTAGCTCGCGAGGAGGAGGAAAAAGTAGGCGCTCGCCCAGCCGAGGGCCGGGCCCTCGCCCTCGCGCAGGTCGACGGCGCGCGCGAGGAGGGCGCGGAACCGCGCCACGTCAGCCCTTCGCCTTCTTCTCGCGGACGGCGGCGAGGGCGGCCGCCTCGCGCTCGGGCGTCAGGCCCGCCTTCAGCCGCGAGCGCCGCTCCTCGGGGAGCGTCCTCCACCAGGCGAGGGTGTCGCGCGCCGTCTCCACGATCGGGCGGAACGTGAGCCCTTCTCCGACGGCCTTCCCGTTGTTCACACGGCGCGACCCGGCGGTCTCGCCGAAGGGAGGGACCCAGCACGGCATGTCGCTCCAGGGGGCGATCTTCAGCTCCTCGAGCGTCTTCGCGTCGACCCAGGTGAACGTCGCTTTCGCGCCCGAGGCCTCGCGACAGGCGGCGAGCATCGGCCCGAACGTCAGAGGCTCCTTCGGGCCGGTGGCGTTGAAGACGCCGGTCCGCCGCCTGCCGATCATCGCGACCGTCCAAGAGGCGAGGTCGCGGACGTCGACGAACTGGACCGGGTCGTCGGGCGTGCCGGGCGCGAGGACCTCGCCGCCGCGGGCGACGCGGACGGGCCAGTAGGTGAAGCGGTCGCTCGTGTCGCCGGGGCCGATGATGAGGCCGGGCCGGATGACCGTGACCTTCCCCGGCATCTCCCGCTCGGCGGCCTCTTCGCAGAGCGCCTTGAGCGCCCCGTAATTCGCGCCAGTCACCTTGTCGGCGTCGGGCTGGTCGGTCTTCGCGACGGGGGAGCTCTCGTCGATTCCCGGCTTCGAGGTGTCGCCGTAGACCGAGATCGTCGAGACGAAGACGTAGAGCCCGACGCTCTTCGAGAGGAGCCTCGCCGAGGCCGCCACGTCCTTCGGGAAATAGCCGGAGGTGTCGACGACGGCGTCCCAGGAACGCCCCTCGAGCGCCTTCAGGTCGCTCCGGCGGTCGCCGCGGAGCTTCTCGACGTCGGGGAAGAGGTGCGGGTTCGTCTTCCCGCGGTTGAAGAGCGTGACGGTCCAGCCGGCGCGCTCCGCCTCCTCGACGAGCTCGGGGCCCAGGAAGGCCGTTCCGCCGAGGATGAGGAGCTTCTTCGAGGCGGCCCTCTCCGCTTCGAGGGCGGCGAGCCCCGTTCCGGCGAGGCCGAGGGCGGCGCCCGCCGCGGCGCCGGTCCTGAGGAAGTCCCTCCGAGTCGTCCCCCGGGCGATTCGAGCCATCTCACGCCTCCTCACGGATTCGTCCGTCGGCGAGCCGCCGCGTCGGCGCCGCCGATCCGGAGGTACGAGCCGGGGCGGGGGCGGGTTTCCGCCCGGCGCGATCAGGCCGACTCGCGGAGAAGCTCTGCGACCGGCCGGCGCGCGAGGTTCAGCGCCGGCGCGAGACCGGCGAGGAGCGCGAGAATCGTCGACACGAGGGCCGCGAAGAGGAGCGTCGGGGCGTCGGGGACGAGGAGCTGCCCCATCCCGGCGTACTGCGTCTTGTCGAGCGCCGCGCCGATGCCGCGCGCGAAGGCCCACATGACGGCGCTTCCGAAGAGCGCCCCGGCGAGGCCGTAGACGAGCGCCTCGCCGAGGAGGAAGCCCGCGATCGCCCTCCGCGGGAAGCCGAGGACCCGGAGGACGGCGGACTCGTTCCGCCGCTCGCGGGCGCTCATCGCGAGGCTGTTGGCGGTGATCAGGAGGAGCGCGAAGCCGGTCGCGACGCCGACGCTCCCGAGGAGGGCGTTCACGTTCCCGAGCATCTCGAGGAATTGAAGCTGCCACTGCCGTTCCGTCATTGCGAGGACCGGGACGGGAGCGTTCTCCAGCGCGCGAGAGAGCGCGGCGGTGACCCGGTCGACGTCGCCGCGGCTCTTCGCGAGGACCCAGAACATGTTCGTCCGCCCCTCATCGGCGGTCAGCTGCGAGAAGTACCGGCGGTGGAGGTAGAGCCCGGCGTCGAGCCGGTAGCCCATGACGGCGCGGATCGTCGTCTCGACGACCCCGCCGGGGACGGGAGCCTTCAGGACGACCCGGTCGCCGACCTTCCAGCCGAGCTTCTCGGCGAGGAGCGGCCCGACGAGCGCGCCCGTCGGGTCGTCGATCCAGGCCTTCGCCTGCTCCGGGGGGACGTTCGCCTCCATGTAGACGCGGAGCATCGGCTCGGCCGGCGCCGCCTGGATCGGGACCTGGTTCTCGGGGCGGGCGTCCCGGTGGAAGCCGACGACGAAGTCGAACGGGACGACGGTGTCGACGCCGGGAGTCGCCTCGATCTTTGCCATGTAGGACATCGGGAGCTTGTCGAAGAAGGAGCTCTTCGCCGTGACGATCATCCGCTGCGCCATGTGCGGCGACCACTCCTTCCGGAGGGCCGACGACAGGAGCATCAGGAAGCCCAGGAGACCGATCGAGAACGCGAATGCTCCCGCCGTGAGGGTGGCTCGCAGGGGCCTCGCGCGGAGGTGGCGAAGGACGTAGCCGGCGTAGGTCAACGAGGAAGTCTACGTCGGCCGGGCGGCGGGGTTTCCGGTCCCGCGGCGGACGCCGACCGTTCGTCCGCTATCATGGCCGACCGCGGCCCGATGCGTCCCCTCCTTCTTCTCCCCCTCCTCGCCGCTCCGGCGCTCCTCGCGGCCCCGCCGGCGGCCGACGTCTCTCCGCTCCGGGTCACGGAGCTGAGCGTCTGCCGCGAGATCGTCGACCGGGGATGCGAGAGCGAGGGGCGGACGTTCGGCCCCGACGCGGAGAGCGTCGCCGTCCTGACGCGGGTGGAGGGAGCGACCGGCGAAGCCTACGTCTTCCACGTCTGGTCCTTCGAGGCGAAGGAGGTCCAGCGCGTCCGCCTCCCGGTGCGCGCGGCGGTCTACCGGACCTGGTCGAAGAAGGGCGTGAAGGGGCAGCCGGGACGCTGGAAGGTGGAAGTCCTCGACCCGATCGGACGTTCTCTCGGCGTCGTCGACTTCACCGTCCAGCCGCCGAAGATCGACTGACCGGAGTCGAGGCGCCTCGCCCGGGTTCCTTGACGTCCGCCGCGCCGCCCGGCTACCGTGCCGGCGGCCGGGAGGCTAGCTCAGTGGCAGAGCGCCTGCTTTACACGCAGGTGGTCGGGGGTTCGATCCCCTCGCCTCCCACCACGACGCCTCAACCCCGTCCCGCCTCCACGAGGGCCTCGGCGAGCTGCGCACCCGACATCCGGAGCGCGCGCGCGAAGCCGCCGACCCAGCGGGCCTCGGCCGGCTCGAAGCGGAAGAGGACGAAGTCGGCGAGGGCGAAGCGCTCCTCGGCGCTCGGGAAGCGGCCGGCGTAGGCCGACTTCCCCGCCTCGTACTCCGGCGTGCCGGGAACGAGGGCGAGGGCGACGCCCGAGAGGGAGAGGCGCGGCAGGGTCTGCGGGTCGCCGTCTCCCGGGTCCGGGGCCGAGACGACGAGGGCGGCGCGCGGCTCCTCCAGGAGGGCGCGCGTGTGGAGCGCCATCTGGGAGAGGTGGACGTAGAGAGCCGTGCCGTCCGGGGCGAGGGCGTACGACGTCATCGCGGCGGCGGGGGCGCCTTCGACGACGACGGCGAGCGCCGCCCAGCGGGAGGAGGCGAGGAGGCGGGCCGGCGGAAGGTACGTCTCGGTAACCATCGGCGCCTCCTCAGCCGCGCAGCGCGCGGAAGTAGTCGATCGTGGCGGCGAGCCCCTCCTGGAGGCCGACCTTCGGCTCCCAGCCGAGCTTCGCCTTCGCGAGCGAGATGTCGGGGCGGCGCTGTTTCGGGTCGTCGACCGGAAGCGGCTTGTGAACGATCGTCGACTTCGTCCCGGTGAGGCGCCGAATCGTCTCCGCGAACTGCATCACCGTCATCTCGGCCGGGTTCCCGACATTGCACGGGTCGGACTGGTCCGAGAGGAGGAGGCGGTAGATGCCGTCGACGAGGTCGGAGACGAAGCAGAACGAGCGG
>JAGOBQ010000423.1 GCA_017999215.1 Thermoanaerobaculia bacterium | reverse complement strand
GGGCCGCACGTTCTCGGTCTACCTCGTCGGAGCCGCGATCCTCCGCTTCGTCGTCGAGCTCTTCCGCGGCGACCCGCGCGGGACCGTCCCGGGCACGGACCTCTCCACGTCGCAGGGGATCGCGATCGGCCTCTTCGTCCTCGGCGTCGCGATCTGGCTCGCCGGCCGGAAGAAGGCCGACGAACCGGCCGAGGCGTGAGCGGGGACGGCGAGCGCCCCCGCCGGAGCTTCACCGCCGACCGCGGCGACGACCGCGAACGCCTCGACCGCGTTCTCCTTCGCCACCTCGCCGACCTCCCGGAAGCCTCGCGCACGAAGGTCCAGGAGTGGATCGAGGCGGGCCTCGTCACCGTCAACGGGCGCCCCGTCACGAAGACCGCGGCGAAGGTCGCCGCCGGCGACGCCGTCGACACCGTCCTGCCGCCTCCCCCGCCTCCGAGGCCGGAGCTGATCCCGCAGGAGATCCCGCTCTCCATCCTCTTCGAGGACGATCACCTCCTCGTCCTCGACAAGCCGCCCGGCCTCGTCGTCCACCCCGCCGTCGGCCACCGCGACGGCACCCTCGTCAACGCCCTCCTCTTCCACTCGAAGGACTGGGCCGGCGAGGCGGACCGCCCGGGCCTCGTCCACCGCCTCGACAAGGACACCTCCGGCGTCCTCGTCGTCGCGAAGACGGAAGCGGCGCACGCCGGGATGGCGAGGGCGATGAAGGCGCGGACCCTCGTGAAGCAGTACCTCGCCGTCGTCTACGGCCGGACGGCGGTCACGAAGGGGAAGGTCGACCTGCGCATCCAGCGCGACCCGCACGACCGCAAGCGGATGACGACCTCGAAGACCGAGGGCCGCGAGTCGACGACGATCTACGAGCGCCTCGCCGAGACGACGGGCGAGAAGGCGGGGCTCTCGCTCCTCCTCTGCACCCTCGTGACGGGCCGGACGCACCAGATCCGCGTCCACCTCAAGGCGATCCACCACCCGATCGTCGGCGACGCCACCTACGGCTCGCCGCGCTGGAAGGGAATCGCCGACCCCGCGCTGCAGGCGGCCTGCCGCGACTTCCCGCGCCAGGCGCTCCACGCCCGCCGCCTCGCGTTCGATCACCCGGTGACCCACCAACGCGTCGACGCGATCGCCCCGATTCCGCCGGACCTCGCGGGGCTCCTCGCCGCGGCGGGGTTGACGCTCCCCGCTTAGCCCGGCGCACCGGCGCGGCCCGCTCCCCGCGGACGGAGAGGCGCCTCCTACCCGCCCCCCGCGAGCTTCCGGAACCTCGGATTCGCCCGGAGAGTGTCGAACGTCGGGTCGACGCGGAGCCACGCGGGGGTGAGCGTGTACGGGACCGCGAGCAGCCTCTCGAGGGCGTCGATCGCCTCCTCCTCCCGTCCCGTCGCGGCGCGGATCCGCGCGAGCTGGTGGAGGAGGAGCGGACCGCGGTAGGCGTCCTTCTCCAGGGGGACGAGGGCGACGGCACGCTCTCCCGCCCGCGCGGCCTCCGCGGCCCGCCCGAGGTACGCGAGAGCGAGGCCGAGGGAGGCGAGCCTCTCCGGGTCGTCGGGCGAGGCGCGGAGCTGCTCCTCGAACGCCCGCCGGGCCTCCCCGGCGAGAGCGCGGGCCCGGGCCTCGTCGCCGGCCCGCGAGGAGGCGCGCGAGAGGCGCAGACCCCACGTCCCGCGGTCCCCGTCGAACGCGGCGGCCGTGAGGTCGAGAAGGGTCCGGAGCCGCCGCTCGTCGAAGAGCCAGCCGAGGTCCTGGTAACCGGCGAGATGGGCGAGGAGCCGGTCGGCCGACACCTCGGGGGGGACCGAGTCGAGCGCCGTCCGGGCGCCTGCGACGTCCCCGAGCGCGAGGTGCGCGACAACCTTCAGCTCGACGAGGACGAGGCTGGAGGGGGCGATCTTCCGGCCGAGCTCGATCGTCTCGAGGGCCTCGCCGTGGCGGCGCAGGAGGAGGAGCGCGAGGGCGAGGCGGCGCTTCGTCAGGACCGAACGCGGGTCGAGCCGCTCGGCCCGCTTCAGGTGCGCGACCGTATCGTCCCACCGGCCGAGAGACTGCTCGACGAGGGCCGCCGCCGTCAGGACCTCGGGGTCGTCCGGCGCGAGCCGCCGGGCCTTCTCGAGGAGGTCCAGCTCGAGGCTCGGGTCGGCGTACGCGAGGCCGACGTAGGCGGCCTGCGCGAGGTGGGCCTCCGCGCTGCGCGGAGCGAGGGCCATCGCGCGCTCCGCCGCGGAGCGGGCGCGGTCGAGCATCGCGGGCGTCGGGACGCTGTTCGTGTGGAGGTGCGCGCACGCGCGGGCGAGCCGCGCCCAGGCCTGCGCGAACGCGGGGTCGAGGGCGACGGCCTCCTCGTAGAGGGCGACGGCGCGGCGGAGGCTCGCCGGGTCGGTCACCCCGAAGCCGACCGAGGCCGCCTCGCCCCGCAGGAAGGCGTCGTAGGCCGCCACGTCCCGCGTGGGCCGCTCGAGGAGCCTCCTCTCGGTCCCCGCGCCGAGCGCGATCCCCAGCTCGCGGACGACCTGCGTCGCGATCTCCGACTGGACCGCGAAGACGCCGGTCAGCTCCGCCTCGAACGGCTGCTGCCAGCGGGACGCGGGCTCTCCGCGCCCCGTCACCTCGACGAGCTCCGGGCTGACGAGGACGCGGCTCCGCTCCTTCGTCCTCTCCCACCGCACCGTCGCCGTCAGGAGGTAACGGACGTCCAGCTCCCGCGCGACCGCCCCGGGCGTCTTCGAGGTCCGCCGGTACGGCATCGAGCTCCCCCGGGCGATGACCTCGAGCCCCGGGACCGAGGTCAGCTTTCCGCGGACCTCGTCGGCGATCCCGTCGGCGAGGTAGTCGTCCTCGGCGGGACCGACGTTCTCGAACGGAAGGACCGCGATCCGCCTTGGAGCGGAGCTTCCGCCTTCGACCGCCGCGGGCCGCCGCGCGAGCCAGATCGCCGAGAGCGCCGCGACGACCGAGAGGATCAGCCCCGCGACGAGGAGGCCCCGGGCGCCCCTCCGCGTCCCGGCGGCGACCCCGTCGCCAGGGGGAAAGGCCGTCGACGTCCCCGTTTGCACGTCGGTCAGCGCCGCGGCCAGGTCCCGCGCGGACGCGAACCTCCGCTCGGGCTCCTTCTCGAGGCAACGCGCGACGACCCGTGCGAGGGCGGGCGACACGCCGGGGAGCGACGCCACCGGCTCGACCGGCTCGAGGAGGAGGATCGCCGCCGTCGTCTCCGCGGCCGACTCCTTCCGGAAGGCCCGCTTGCCCGAGAGCATCTCGTAGAGGACGGCGCCGAGGGAGAAGAGGTCGCTCCGTCCGTCCACCGGGTGTCCCCGGACCTGCTCGGGCGACATGTAGCTGAGCGTGCCGACCATCGAGCCGGGCTCGGTCCGCTCGCTGAGCGTCTCGGCGCTCGTCTCGTCCTCCGCGTGCGGCTCGGCCTGCTTCGCGATCCCGAAGTCGAGGATCTTCACGTGCCCGTCCGTCGAGACCATCAGGTTCTCGGGTTTCAGGTCGCGGTGGACGATCCCCTTCCCGTGCGCGGCCGCGAGGCCCCGCGCGACCTGCAACGCGACGTCGACCGCTCGCGCAACGGGAAGGGGCCCTTCGCCCAGGAGGCTCCGGAGCGTCTCCCCTTCGACGAGCTCCATGACGGCGTACGTCACGCCGCCCGCGCTCCCGAAGTCGTAGATCGAGAGGATGTTCGGGTGCGAGAGCGCCGCGACCGCGAGCGCCTCCCGCTCGAACCGCGCGAGCGCCGCGGCGTCGGCCGCGAGCGTCGCCGGCAGGACCTTCACGGCCACGTCCCGTCGGAGCTTCGAGTCGCGGGCCCGGTAGACCTCACCCATCCCGCCGGCGCCCAGCGGCGGCCCGATCTCGTACGTGCCGAGCGTGGTCCCGGGCGACAGCAGCATGGGAGGCGCCCGCCATGATACCGGGGGCGGGGACCGTCCCCTACGGTCGCGGGGCTACCCCGCGAGCGCCGCGACCCGCTCCCACTCGCGCCGGGATCGGTCCACGCAGTCCTCGATCGAGAGGCCGGCGAACCAGTTCCCGAGGACGCAGAGCCTCTTCCCCGCCGAGAGCCGGTCGATCTCCGCCACGATTCGCTCGTGCCCCAGGGCCGGCGACGGAAGGACCGTCCGCTTCTCCGCGACCTCCTCGAGGTCCGCGCGAGAGATTCCGAGCACCCTCGTCGCGCGCTCGAGCCTCTCGCCCTCCGTCAGGCCGGGCTTGAAGTGGAACGAGAACGCTCTCCACTCGGCGTCGGGAACGGAGTCGCGCGTCACGATCGAGTGGAAGGCGTCGGCCTTCGGAACGAGGAACATCGACACCGGGATCCCGGCGACCTTCGCCGAGCGGACCGCGAAGCCGAGCGTCTCGACGACCGCCTCCTTCACCGCCCCGGCCGGGCCGGCCAGCTCGGGAGC
>JAGOBQ010000038.1 GCA_017999215.1 Thermoanaerobaculia bacterium | reverse complement strand
ATCCTGTTCGGATTCGGAGCGGGTCCGTTCAGGAGGGTGATCGTCGCCTCGCCAATCTGGATCCGGTCGCCCGCCGCGAGTGCAGCGGTCTTGACGATCGAACCGTTCAGATACACGTCCGATCCGGGCGCCGTTCCGAGGACGTCGAGACGAAGCTCCTCGCCGGCGACGGAGATTCGTGCGTGCCGGCCGAGGACACCTCGCGCCCTTACGACCAGATCGTTTCCGGAAGAAGCGCCGAGATGGATCACGTCACGGTGGACCTTGCGGATCTCCGATTCGCCACCCGGCTTGCGGACCTCGAAGCTGAGCATGTTGTCGGGCCTCCGATTCGGGAGGGGGTGCCTCGCGAACGGACGGAAGGCTACCACGCCGACAGGGCGATTGTCCTCGAAGCGTCGACAAAATATGAACGGGCGACACCCTCTAGAATCCTCCTCCGGTGACACGATGCCCCGCTTCCTGACCGATGCCGTTCCCTTCAGCGCCCCGCGCGACGCCGACCTCGAGGCGCTCGTGGCGACGCTCGGCGCCGCGCTCGCTCCCGACGCCTTCGAGCTCGTCCTCCTCTGCCCGGCGACCGGCCGGCGGTTCCGGAGGAGGCTCGCCGGGGGACGGGACTCGGGCCTCCGGCCCGCTCCCGCCTCGCACAACGGCGGGCTTCCGAACGGGAACGTCCTCACGGTCCCGTTCGGCGAGGAGGAGGGGTGGCGGGGGCGCCTCTACCTCGTGAGGCGGCGCTTTCGGCCCTGGACCGGCGCCGAGTCGATGCGCTTCTCGCTCCTCGCCCCGCTCGCCTGCCAGCTCCTGACGCGTCTCGCGGAGGCGCCTGCCACGCGCTGCGCGCGGGAGCGCCTCCTCGCCCTCGCCGAGGCGACGGAAGCGCCCGCGATGATCGTCGACCGCGGCGGGACGATCCTCTACGCGAACGGTGCGGCCGAGGAGCTCCTCTCCCGCGAGGCGGACGACGGACCAGCGGTCCTTTCCGGCGACCGGCGGACGATCCCTCTCGCGTCCCGGCTCCTCCAGCTCGCGGCGCGCGAGAACCCGGCCCCGGAACGGATGGCGCTCACCGACGGCCGCTGTCTCGAGGCGCGGATCGTCGACTGCCCCGGCGACGGCACGTCCGCGGCCCCGCCGGCGCGCATCGTCCTTCTCAAGGAGCGGGCCGCGCCGACGATCGACGACGTGCGGCCCCACCTGCACGCCCGCGGCGTCTCCGACCGCGAGGCCGAGGTCGTTTCCGGCGTCCTGCGCGGCCTGCGCAACTCCGAGATCGCGGGCGAGCTCTTCATCAGCGAGTACACCGTGAAGGACCACCTCAAGCACGCGTTCCGCAAGCTGTCGGTCGCGTCCCGCGGCGAGCTCCTCCGCGCCCTCCACGCCGTCCCCGGCCGACCACCGGCGCGTGTCGCCTGAACGAAGGCTCTCCCGACGGCCCTTTCCGGCACGACCCCCCTCCGTCGTGGTAGGGTCGCCCGCCTGACGCTGCCATGTTCCGACTGAAAAAGCTCGAGATCCACGGTTTCAAGTCGTTCGTCGACCGAACGTCCCTCACCCTTCCGTCCCGCCTCACTGCCATCGTCGGGCCGAACGGCTCCGGCAAGTCGAACATCTGCGACGCCGTGATGTGGGTCCTGGGCGAGCAGTCGGCCCGCGCCCTGCGCGGGACGACGATGGAAGACGTCATCTTCAACGGCTCCGCCCGGCGCAGGCCCCTCGGAATGGCCGAGGTCTCGCTCACGCTCGAGTCCCGCGGCGGACAGTGGGCCGACACCGGCGGCGAGGTCGTCCTCACCCGCCGCGTCACCCGCGACGGGACGAGCGACTACATCCTGAACGGGCGCAAGGCGCGCCTGAAGGACATCCAGGACCTGCTCCTCGGGACCGGCCTCGGCGTCCGCGCCTACGCGATCATCGAGCAGCAGAAGATCGACCTCATCCTCTCGGCCAAGCCGCAGGACCGGCGGCGCCTCATCGAGGAGGCCGCGGGGATCTCGAAGTACAAGATCCGCAAGCAGCAGGCCGAGGTGAAGCTCGAGGAGACCCGCGCGAACCTCCTCCGCCTCACCGACATCGTCTCGGAGATCGAGCGCGCCTGCACCTCGCTGAAGCGGCAGGCCTCGCGGGCGGCCCGCTGGAAAGAGCAGGCCGACGTCCTCTCGGGGCTGAAAAAGCGCCTCCTGCGCCTGAAATCCGAGCGCCTCGTCGCCGCGACCGCCGCCGCCGAGGCCGCGCTGAAGTCGACGACCGACGCCGAGGGGGCCGCCCTCGCCGAGTCGGGGCGCCTCGACGCCGCGTTCGAGGAGGCGCGACACGCCGCCGAGGAGGCCGAGCGCCTCCGGCGGGAGAAGGCCGATGCCTTCGCCGCCGCCCGCGAGGCGCTCCTCGCCGCCGAGGCCGCGGTCGCCGCGGCCGCCCGCGAGGCCGAGGAGACCGAGGCCCGCCGGGAGCTCGTCGGCTCGCAGCGCACCGAGGCGGAGGAGGACCACCTCTCCTCCGTCGAGGAGGCGACGAAGGCCGAGCAGCTCCTGGCCGAGGCGGCCGAGGAGCTCGCTGCCGCCGAAGCCAGGGCGAGGGAGACGGGCGAGGCGCTCGCCGCCGCGACCCGCGACGAGAGCGACGCGACGACGCGCCGGGAGGGCTCCCGGCGGGAGCTCCTCGCCGCGGCCGCCCGCGCCACCGAGGCGACGAACCGGGAGCGCGAGGCCGCGCTCCTCGTCGACCGCCTCGGCTTCGCGCTGACGAAGGTCGAGGAGCGGAAGGGACGCGCGGAGCTCCAGCTCCAGGAGCGCCGCTCCGCCATGGAGGCGGCGCGCGACCTCGAGGCCGAGACGAACGACCGCCTCGCCGAGGCCCGCCGCCGCCTGGAGGAGGCGGGCGTCTCCAGGAAGTCCGCCGAGGAGCGGCTCGCCTCCCTCAAGGAGGAGCGCGACCGCGCGACGCGCGCCTTCCACGCCCTCGACAAGCGCCTCGGCGCCCTCGAGACGCTCCTCGCCGCGCGCGAGGCGGGCGGCGAGGCGGCCCGGCGCGCGCTCGAGACCTCCGGCGCGAGCGCCGACGGCGTGCTTGCCGACCACTTCGACGCCGAGGAGGGATTCGAGCACGCGCTCGACGCTGCCCTCGGCGGCGCCCTCGAGGCGCCGGTCGTCCGGGATCGCGCGGCGCTCGCGACGCTCCTCGAGACGGTCCGCGCCTCGCACCTCGGCATGGCGCGCTTCGTCCACCCGATCCCCGAGACGCCGTTCCCGCTCAGGCCCGCCGACCCGCGCGTCCTCGGCCTCGCCCGCGACCTCCTGACGGCGCGGCCCGGGGACGAGGGCCTCTCGGCCGCCCTCCCCGACGCCCTCGTCGTCGCCTCGGTCGACGACGCCCTCGCCCTGGCCGAGCTCCTCCCGGAGCGGACGTTCGTGACGAAGGACGGCGTCGTCGTCCGCGGCTCGATCGTCGAGGCGGCGGGCACCGAGGTGCCGGGCGAGGGGCTCTTCACCGTCCGGCGCGACCTGAAGAACGTCGGCGCCGAGAAGGACGCCCTCTCCGAGCGGCTCGCCGCCCTCGAGGAGGAGATCTCCGGGACGGGAGCGCAGGCGGGCGAGGCGGCCCAGGCCGTGGAGCGCGAGATCGCCGCCTCGCGCCGCGCCGAGCGGGAGCACTCCGAGGCGCTCGCGCGCCTCTCCGCCGCCCGCGACGAGGCGACCCGCGCCGAGCGCGAGGTCGCGACGATCCTCGAGGAGGAGAAGCAGCTCCGCGCCGACCTCGTGCGCGTCGGCGAGGAGCGCGCGAAGGCGCTCGAGCTCTCCGCGCAGAAGACCGGCGAGATGACCGCGATGGAGGCGGCGATCGCCGGCCTCGAGAGCGGCCTCGAGTCGGCCCGCGCCGTCCGCCTCTCGGCCCAGCAGGCCGACGGCGAGGCGCGCACCGCCCGCGACGTCCTCCGCGAGAGGCGGCGGGCCGCGCAGGAGGCGTTCCAGACCCACCGGAACCGGGCCGACGCCGCCGCCCGGCGCCTCGCCGAGCTCTCCCAGCAGATCACCGCGCTGGGTGAGCGAAAGGAGCGGGCCCTCGCCGCCGGCGAGGAAGCGCGCGAGCGGCGCGAGGAGGCGGTCGTCGCCGCCTCCGAGGCCGAGGCCTCCCTGAAGCAGGCCGACGCGGCCGCGGTGCAGCGCCGCGGCGGCCTCGAGGAGCTCGACCGGGGCGCCCACGCGGCCCGCGAGGCGCTCGACGCCGCGCGACGCGCCCGTTTCGAGGCCGAGCTCGTCGTCGAGCGGCGCCGCGGCGACCGCGAGCACCTGGCCGAGACCTGCCGCGCCGAGTTCGGCGTCCCGCCCGAAGAGCTCCCGCCGGTGGAGCGCGCGGAGGACGAGCCGGAGCCCGACGACGAGGCCCTCGCCGCGATGCAGGAGGAGGTCGTCCAGAAGACGGTCGCCCTCGAGCGGCTGGGCCCGGTCAACCACGCGGCGCTCGAGGAGTTCGACGTCGAGAGCAAGAGGCTCCAGGAGATGTCGACGCAGAAGCTCGACCTGGAGAAGTCGCTCGACCAGATCCTCGAGACGATCCGGACGATCAACCTCACGTCCTCCGAGCGCTTCACCCAGGCGTTCGTCGCGATCAACGCGAACTTCGCGCAGGTCTTCCAGAAGCTCTTCGGCGGCGGCACCGCCTCGATGCAGCTCCTCGACGAGAGCGACCCGCTCGACTCGGGGATCGAGATCATGGCCCAGCCCCCCGGCAAGCGGAACCAGACGATCGGGCTCCTCTCGGGCGGCGAGAAGGCGCTCACCGCCGTTTCGCTCCTCGTCTCGATCTTCCGCTACAAGCCCTCCCCGTTCTGCATCCTCGACGAGGTCGACGCCCCGCTCGACGAGGCGAACATCGACCGCTTCACGACGCTCCTCAACGAGCTCTCCGAGGAGACGCAGTTCGTCCTCATCACGCACAGCAAGAGGACGATGGAGACGGCCCAGGCGCTCTACGGCGTCACGCAGGAGGAGCCGGGCGTCAGCAAAATCGTCAGCGTTCGGTTCGACTGAAGAGAGACCGGGATCCTGAAGCCGCCCTGGGCGGCCGGCCTTTGCGGCAGCCGGCCGCCCAAAGGCGTATTCGGTCTAGAAGTCGATTCTCGCGATCGACCACTCTTTCGACATGTCACGGTAGGTGACGGCGAAGGCCTGGCCATCGGGGCTCGAAGTCAGCTCGCCGATCCGCGTACCGTCCTCGATCTCGACCCAGCTCTTCGGCTTCCCGCCTTCGATGTCGTAGCGAGCGAGAAAGAGCCACCCGCGATCCCGGTGGGGCGTATCCCGGCTCTCATCTTCCGGCCCCGCACTGAGCCATGCGACGAGCAGGCCGCTCTTGCCCTCGGAGACTGACGGGACGATGCCGACCGGCTTGAGACGCACCTTCTCGTCGCCCGCAATTCGCGGAGCCAACGTCGCCACCCAGTTTCGCGAGTAGTCCCTCGGGATTCCCGCTTTCCTCATCGCCGCCGTCTCGACTGCCCACCCGGGCAGAACGTATGCGCTCGGGAACGGTACCCGGGACGTCGTGAATGGATACGTCAGAAGCACCGAGTCCCGAATCAGGAAGACCTTCCGAAGGCGATGGGTGCGAAACATCTCGTCGAACGTCGTGACGATGTTCCCCACGTTCATCGACTGCATCCCGATGAGCTTCCCGGCGGTCGTGAACTCGGCAACGGTGTTCAAGGTCGGCCGGTGAAGGTCGTCGGACTTCGGATCGATCGGCTCCTGAATCGAAGCAATGATCCACTCCTTCGTCGGGCCGACTACGACCGAACGGACCGAGAAGCCGTATCCGGAGTAGCTCTCGACGACGCCCTCGTCGTTCAGGAAGAGAAGGCCGCTGCGGGAGACGTTCTCCTCGACCCAGCTCGCGCTCGCGACGAGCCTCTTGCTTCCGAGCCGGTCCACGCTCCGAATGGAGAGCTCGGTAATCGCAGGCGGAGGCTGCACGGTCACCTTCCGCCGCTCGGTCAGCTCGGAGTCGATGATCCAGAACACGCCCCCGGCACGAACGGGAACGACGAAGAACTCTCTTCCGTCCGTCCGGATATCGTCCGGGACTCCGACCTCGGCGGTCGGAATGCCCGACACGATTGGAGCGAACGGTGAAGCGCTCGGCTCGGGGGACTGTGCCCTCGCGACAGGCGCGAGGACAGAAACCGCGACGAGCACGGTCGCCAGAGCCGGCATGACCCTCACAGATCGCCCCTCGGACACAACGTGCAAACGTTCACCTCGACGTAGCTTGGATCGTCGTTCCTGTCCTTACCGATATAGCACTCCGGCCTCGTGTCCGTGGTGCAAGCGCCGCCGGACGCGGGTTCAGCCTCGCACCATGAGACGTAGCATTCCGTTCCATAGTAGTTGGAGTAGTTGCTCCGACAAATGCCTCGGTAGGCACCGTTGCAGCTCCCAGCGCCAATCCCCCCGCCCCCCCCGTCCTTTTCGCAAGGGATCGGGTTCTCCGCTTCGTCCTTGCAGAGCGCATGCGAGGCGTTCACTTGTGGGCACCACAGAACCGAAGCGAGGACCAACGGCGCGATCAACAGCTTCTTCATCAGATCACGGCCTCCATTTCGGATTTCGACCTCGGCGATCGTCACTGCTTCCCGTCGCGGCTTCCGTTTGATGTGTCCATGACCATCCACTTCGGGCATCTCGTGAACGCGCCGGACTCGTCGCTCGAACGTACCCCCCCCGGGGCCAATTCGTCAAGAGACGAATTGACTCGTGTCGAATTGACTCGCCACGCATCGGCCGCGGAGTTGGCGACCGAGAGGGCCTCTGCGCATTCGCAGCGTCCTCGAAGACATGGTTCCTCTCCGCTCCTGGGTACGCGCCGGACGGTATGACTCCAGCGCCTCCGTCGACCTCACGGTTCCCCACTGTTCACGGGCGTCGCCAGAGGAACGTCAAGAGCTGTCAACTGCGTTCCCTGCGTATGCGCTCACGCAACCCGACGACCTCCAGCCGGAGACCTTTGCCGAACGTACCCAGACTCCGGGATTTGAACAGTGAGAACGGTAGGTTCCGCCGCGAAGCAGGAGACGTTTGGCATCCGGAAAGACGGCAGGGCTCGCCCAGGCACTCTGCGTGCGTGACGCCGGAGGAGCCCGGGTCAACCAAGTACGGGAGCGTGCGCATCGACCGAACAGGATCGAGCCAAGGGTCCCGGGGGGGGCCGGCCGGGCTGCGCCGCTCCCCTTCCCCGCCGGCCCCTTCAGCGGCTGCAGACGGCGAGGATCTGCCGAACGTCGGTGTGCCCCTGGAGGCACTTCAGGATGCCGTCCTGGAGGAGAGTCGTCATCCCGCCCTCCACCGCCATCGCGCGGACCTCGTCGACGCTCGACTTCCGTTGGATCGCGAGGCGCAGGCGCTCGTCGTTCACGAGCAGCTCGCGGACGCCGAGCCGCCCCTTGTAGCCGCGCCCCTCGCACTTCGGACAGCCGGCGGCGCGGTGGAGCGTCAGGGGCTGCCCCTCGAGCGTCTTCTCGAGGAGCTCGCGGCCGAGGAGTCCGGCCACCTCTTCCCGCTCGGCGGGCGTGGCCTCGAACGGCGCCTTGCAGGCCGGACAGGGGCGCCTCGCGAGGCGCTGGGCCAGGACGGCGAGGAGGGCGTCGGAGAACGTGAACGGCTCGAGCCCCATGTCTACGAGGCGGGTCACCGTCTCGGGGGCGCTGTTCGTGTGGAGGGTCGAGAAGACGAGGTGCCCCGTGAGGGAGGCCTCGATGCCGATCGAGGCCGTCTCGTGGTCGCGCATCTCGCCGACCATGATGACGTCGGGGTCGGCGCGGAGGAACGCCCGGAGCGCCGTGGCAAAGGTGAAGCCGATCCGGGGCTGCACCTGCACCTGCCGGAGCCCCTTCCGGGTGATCTCGACCGGGTCCTCCGCCGTCCAGATCTTCCGCGCCGTCGTGTTGATCGAGCCGACGAGCGAGTGGAGCGTCGTCGTCTTGCCCGAGCCGGTCGGGCCGACCGCGAGGACGAGGCCGTAGGGGACCGAGACGACCCGCTTCAGCTCCGAGAAGTTCCGCGGCGAGAGGAGGAGCTTCTCCATCGGGATCGGCTCGCCCGCCGCGAGGATCCGCATGACGACGTCCTCGTCCCGGCTGACGACCGGAATCGTCGCGACGCGCAGCTCGACCGGCTTGTCCTTCATCCGGAGCCGGATCTTCCCGTCCTGCGGCTTGCGCCTCTCGGTGATGTCGAGGTTCGCCATGATCTTCAGCCGCGCGACGAGGCGCGACCGGAGCGCGGGCTGGAACTTCCGGTAGGTCTCGCAGATTCCGTCGATCCGGAAGCGGACCGTCGTCTCCCGCTCGTCGCCGTCCGGCTCGATGTGGATGTCGGAGACGCCCCGGTTGTAGGCGTCGACGATGATCTGGTTCACGAGCTTCGCGACGCCGCTCTCGTCGTCGCGGGCGACCGAGAGGTCGCGCGCGTCCGGGCCCCCTTCGGAGGAGGGCTCGATCTCGATCGAGGAGAGGATCTCCTCCATCTGGTCGGTGAGGGGCGCGTCCTCCTTGACGACCTGGAGCGGCTCTATGAGCCGGGCGAGCTGGGACGGGGTCGCCACGTTCTCCACGATCCGCTTCCCGAGCGTGAATCGGAGGAGGTCGATCGCCTCGTAGGCGAGCGGGTCCGAGAGCGCGATCGTCACGCTCGTCTCGTCGGCCCGGATCGGCAGGACGCCGTAGCGCTGGATGAGGTCCATCGGGACGAGGGAGACGGCCTTCGGGTCGATCTCCACGGCGTCGAGGTCGACGAAGGGGACGTTGAACTACCTCGAGAGCGCCCGCGCGATCTCCTGCTCGCTGACGAGGCCCATCTCGACGAGCACCTGCCCGATCCGCTTCCCGCGCCGCTTCTTCTGCTCGGCGAGGGCGACCTCGATGTCCTCCTCGCGGGCCAGCCCGGCCTCGACGAGCACCTCTCCGAGGCGGAGGCGCTTCCCCTTCGAAATCGCGTCCTTCTGCGTCGCCGCGGCGGCCGCGACCTCCTCCTCGCCGACCTTCTTCTGCTCGACGAGGATCTGCCCGAGCGGGACCTCCCGCGCCGCGGCCTGCTTCTCGAGGCCGCGCGCGAGGCCGTCGCCCCCGAGGGCGCCGTGCTCCACGACGAGGGCGCCGAGCGTGACCTTCTCCTCCCGCGCGTTGACGCCGTGCGCGTAGAACCAGACCTCGCCGAAGGCGCTCGAGGCGCGCGCCGGAGCGCCCCAGAAGCCGAGCCGGTCGTCCTAGCGGGCCGTCTCGACCGAGACGGCGAACGTCTGCCCCCCGGCGACGTGGACGTCGAGGCTCACCGTCTCGCCCGAGGGAACCGCGACCGGCGCCCCGCTCCGCCGGACGGCGACGTAGGCGACCTGCTCGGAGGCGACGCGCTGGGGCGTCTCGGAAGCGATCCCGGCGGCGTCCCGGGCCCGGATCATGAGGAGGAGGTCGGCGTCGGCGGGGCGGAAGCGTCCGAGCCGCCCCACGAACGTCCGTCCGTCCACGAGGCCGACCGTGACGGTCGCGGGACGATCCCCGTAGCTGCGTTCCTCGGCCATGGTCCCTCCCTCGGGGCGGACCCGGAGGCGGGACGTGAGTAGCAGGGCGGCCGCGCTCCGACCGGCCTCGACGGCGACACCGTTTGACCGCGACCGCCGGGGTTCCCAGAATCGGGGCGGCGGGCTCGCCTGCCGGGAGGCTCCGATGAGAATCGCGTCGTTCGCGGCCCGCGCCGAACTGCGGCCGGGCCTCTACCTCCTCGTGGCCCTCGTCGCCCTCGTCGAGCTCCTCGTCGCACCGGGCGCCCTCGCCGGCGAGGAGATGGACGTCCGCAAAGGCGGGAGCCTCTGGGCCAGGATCGAGAAGGGCGGGGCGATCCGGATCGACGGCGTGATCGTCGGCGAGATCGAGGACGACGGGACGATCCGCGTCGAGGGCCACATCGCCGGCCGCGTCGAGGAGGATGGCGAGATCCGCGAGGACGGGACGGTCCGGACGCGCGTCGAGAAGGACGGGACGCTGCGCCGGAACGGGACGGTCATCGGGCGGATCGAGGAGAGCGGCGCCATCCGGCGCCACGGGACGATCTGGGGAGAGGCGTCCCCCTGCTGCGCCTCGTTCGACGACCTGCGTCGGCTGACGGCGCTCCTCCTCTTCTTCGACAGGACCTTCTTCGTCCGCTGACCGTCTGTCGGCGGAGCCTCGAGGCTGCGCTCTTCTCGAACGTCAGTCGATCCGGAACGACTTCCGCGCGCGGACGGTCAGGCCCGGCTTCCTCGTCTTCACCTCGACCCGGTGCCAGGTCCGTGGCCGCTGGTCGGCGGGAGTGAACGTGAGGAAGTACTGGTTCTCGAGCTCGGCGACGACCTCGCGGAAGACGTCCGGAAGGGACTTGATCGAGGAGATGAACCAGGCCCGCCCGCCCGTCTCCCGGGCGAGGCGGTCGAGGCCCCTGAGGAGCGCCCGCACCTCCGCGTTTCCCTGCGCCACGGTGAAGACGCTCGCCTCGGTGGCGCGCGCGAGGTCCACGACCTGGTCGATCGACATCCGGCTCCGGTTGTCCTCGCCGTCGGTGAAGAGGACGACCGCGCGCCGGCCGCTCGTCTCGCGGAGCTTCCGGAGAGCCACGGCGGCGGCGTCGTAGAGCGCGGTCTCCCCGCTCACGCGTGCGGCCTCGAGAGCCTTCCGCGCCGCGGTGCGGTCCGTCGAGAAGGGGGTGAAGCCGACGACGTTCGACGCGAACGTGAGGACGGCGGCCCGGTCGCCCGGCTTCAGCGCGCCGAGGAACTCGAGCGCCGCCGCTCGCGCGTTCCGGAGCTTGAGCGCCATGGAGCTCGACTGGTCGAGGACGAGGACGACCGAGAGGGCGGAGTTCACCGACTCGAAGGTCTCGATCGCCTGCGGCTGGCCGTCGACGGAGACGGAGAAGTCCTCGCGCACGAGGCCCCTCACGTAGCTCCCGCCCGAGTCGGTGACGATCGGCGAGAGGGAGACGACCCGGGCGTCGGCGGTCGCGGAGAACCCGAGGCCGCGGGTCCTCACCCGCGAGACCGCGGCCTCGGCGCCGTCGCGGCGGAGGACGGCCTCGATGCGGTGCGGCCGCGGCGCGCTCCCCGCGCTCCAGGTGAGCGTCCAGGGCTCGCCGTGGAGCGTGCCGGCGGGCCGGCCGTCGACGAAGACTTCGACGGCGTCGCCGGGCCGCTGCCCGGTCAGCCGGACCTCGATCGCCGTCTCGCCGAGCGGGATGTCGTCGGGTCCCGGCCTCACGATCCGGAGGGAGGGCGTCTCGTCGGCGAGGGCCGGGCCGGTCGCGAGCGCGAAGATCAGGGTGGAGAGCGCCAGGAACGAGCGTCGCTTCATCGCAGTCATCCGTCCCGAATCTACATCCGCCGGACCCGGCCCTCCGCGAGCGCGGCGCCGAGGACCTCGTCCCTCGCCGCCGGCCAGTAGGACGCGGACGTCGCGGCGAGCGGTCGCCAGTCGGAGGCGAACGCCATCCGCGCCCGCTCGAGGAGGGCGTCGAGCGCGGATCGGAGGACGAGCGGGACGAGCGCGGCCGGATCGCCGGAGTCGGAGACCGACCTCGCCACGGCGACCTGGAGGTCGTGGAGGCGATCGCCGAAGACCTGGGGAACGCGGTACTCGGAGAGCCGTTCGTACGAAGGGAGGTCGAGGTCGGCGAGGCGGTTCCTCCCCGCCCAGTGGAAGGCCCTCGGCCCGAGCTCGTCGAGGCCCGCCCTCGCCCCGGCCTCACCGAGCCGTGCGACACGACGAGCCCAGACCTCGCGCGCCTCCCGCGCGGCCGGAACGTCGGGGAGCGAGCCGTCGGCCCCGAGCACGAGCCGCCGCCCGATCCGGAAGAGGTCCGACGGCGAGAGGTCGTCCGCCGCCGCGACGGCCCCCTCCCGGGCGAGCCGGTTTCGCCGGGAAGCGGGGACGAGATCGCGGGCGATCCGGCCCCAGGCCTCGTGCCGATCCGCTTCGGGGAGGCCGGCGAGGGCCTCCGGGAGCTGCTCGGCGGCCCGGCTGGCGAGGGCGACGAACCGCAGGGCCTCGTCGTCGAGCCGCGCCGGCGTGAAGAGGACGGCGGGAAGGACGAGGCCGGCGCGGACGGCGTCGTTCGAGAGGAAGGCTCCTCCGTCGTACACGAGACCTTCCGCGTGCAGGAGACCGAGCGGACCTCCGATCCCCGCCAGGGTTCCCGCGAGCCTCAGGGGCGCCCCCTCTCCGGGGGTGTCGATCCGCGCCGGCTGGAACGGGGAGGGGAGCACGATGCCCTTCCGGGGGCCCCACGAAAGAGAGTGCCTCTTCACCAGCAGGGAATCGGCGAAGGGGAGATCGCTCGGATCGAGGACCCGCCCGGAGTAGACGTGGACGGCGAGCGCCTCGAGCGTCCGCTCGGCCCGGAGCGCATCGAGGCGCGGAAGGCCCGCCTCGAGGAGGGCGAGGAGGTCGCCGGCCTTCGCGGCCTGGAGTGTCCCGAGGACGTGGCGCGCGCCGGACGCGGTCGCGACGACTCTCTCGTCGGCCTCCCGCCCCGGAGGAATCGCGCCGAGGCTTTCGAGGAGAGCGCCGACCGCGGCGCGGGTCGCTTCGACGTCCCCCTCGCGCGCGGAAGAGAGCGCGTTCTCGCGCTCGGTGGCCGCGCGGGCGAGGACCCAGAGCGGGACGTGGTCCTGGGTGCGGGCGAACGCCCGGCGTCGCGCCGTGGCGTCGCCAGTCGCGTCGTACGTGTACGAGCCTCCCCGCCAGGCGAGGGCGGCCGGGGGCCGGAAGCCGCAGAGCGCCGCCAGGAGAAGCTCGTCGACGGTCTTCGCCGGTCCCGGCCCCTCCTCGTCCTCCCACGCGAGCGGCTCCGCCCCGCCCGCGCCGAGGAATCGCGTCTCCGTTTCCCGCACGGCGCCGAGGAGGCTCCCGTAGAGCCAGCGGTCGAAACTCTCGATTCCCGCGGCGGGAGCGGTCCGGGGCGTCACGAACAGCGGCTGCCCGAGGAGCGACGCGAAGAGCGCGCGCGCCGCGTCGTCGGAGACCGACCCGCTCCGGAAGAGCTCCGAGAGGAGCTCGACCGAGGCCAGGAAGAGCCCGGCGCGGAGCTCGGCGTCGCGATCGGTTCCGTTCGTGTCGAGGCGGTTCAGCGTGAAGAGGTACTGACGGGCCGTCTCCGGACTCCCGAGCGGCAGCTCCTCGAGCGGCGCGTAG
This sequence comes from Thermoanaerobaculia bacterium, assembly GCA_017999215.1. Classification (GTDB taxonomy): domain Bacteria; phylum Acidobacteriota; class Thermoanaerobaculia; order UBA5066; family UBA5066; genus UBA5066. Next base: position 2,082 of record JAGOBQ010000038.1, on the reverse strand, counting down.
CACGCAAGAAAGCGGTCGACGCCTCGGGCGAGGAGGAGGACCGTGCCCGGATCGCCGAGAACGGGCCGGTCGCGGACGAGGCTCGAGATGACGACGAACCGCTTCAGCGCCGGCAGCGGACCGGAGACGCCGTCGGTCTCTTCCCGAAGGATCCGCTCGAGCGCCTCCGCAGGCCCTTCGGTCCGGACGGCCGCGGCGGAGAGAAGGGTCGCGAGCTCCCGCTCGTCCGCGGGCAGGTCGGAGCGGGAGAGAGCTTCCATCCAGATGCCGGCGCCGCCCGGGAGGGCGAGCTCTCCTCCGGCGGCGGGTCTCAGGAACCCGGCGAGGTGGGTGAAGTCCCAGGGGTCGCGCTGGCTGTTCCCGTAGCTCCGGCCGGTCTTCCCGATGGAGGAGTAGAGGCGCTCGAACCGCTCGACGGCTTCGTCGCCGCCGGTCGTCGCGCCGAGGACGAAGGCCCGCGCGGTCGCCTCCGGGAGAGGCCGGAGGGCGTCGGCCACGTAGGCGGCCTTCCCCGAGCCGGAGCCGAAGAACCTCACCACGAATCGCGCAAGGTCGGACGGCGGCTCTCCGACGACCGCCTCCCAGACCGGCACGGCCGCGTCTCCTCCCGGCAACCGGATCTTCCCGTTTCGGATCTCGAGGGCCTCCGGGTAGAGGGCGAAGCCGTCGAGCGCCTTCTCGAAGACGAGCTTCCAGCCGGCGTAGCCTCCGGCCGGCCCGCCGACCGACCGGAGCGCCTCCCGGGTCCTCGCGTCGATCCCGTGCAGGGCCACCATCATCCGGGACGCCGGGACGTCCGTGACGAAGCGGAGGAAGGCGTTCCCCGCGTTCAGCCGCTTGTCGTCGAGTCCGAGCGTCTCCCGCCAGGCCGCCAGCCCGAACGGGATCTCCGCCTGGCCCGACGCGCACTCCACGCGGACGTCCTCTCCGGCCGCGAGGCGCGCCAGGACCTCCGTGGCAGGCTGCCCCAGGACGTCGAGGAAGGTCTGTCGGCGCACCGCCTCGGGCTCGGCGAGGGGCTCCGCCTCGAATGCCGGGCCCTCTCCCCGGACCCGGTAGCCGAGCCAGCCGAGCGCGCGCCGGGTCCCCTCCCACGCTCCCGGCCTCGTCGAGAGGATCGCGGGACAGCCCTGCTTCTCCTTCCACTCCGCCACGTCTTCCGCGAAGGAGACGACCGCCTGCCGCTTCTCGCTCTTGCTCCACGGGTCGGCCGGGTTCGTCCCGGAGAGGAGGACCCGCCCCACCTCGGCGAAGAAGTCCGACTCCGTGCGCCGCTCCCCGAGGTCGAGGAGGCGGCGAATGCTCGCGGTCCCGCCAGGGACGTCGACCGGCTCTCCGAGGAGGCCGGCGGCGGGGAGGAGGAGAAGCGCGAGCGGCAGGACGAGACGACGGACGGGATTGCCGGCCGAAGAGCCGTGGAGGCCTCGACGGGGGCCGAGGGCTTCGACCCGAGGCGGAGGGGAGGCCGAGGTCATCGGCGGCAGCGCCCTCAGCGCGTTCCCGCCTGCCGAAGGGCCGCGCGCGCGGCGGCCGACGGCGCTCCGGCGGACGAGGAGGCCGACGCCGCTCCGACCCCGTGCACTTCCTCGAGCGCGGTCGCCACGGCGTCGATCTCCCCGCGGAGCGTCTCGAGCCCCCCCTTCAGGCTCTCGCGCGTGACGTCGGCCGCGGCGGCGTCGGCAGCGAAGGCGCGAAGGACCTGGGCGCGCAGGCTCTCGAGTGAGTAGAGGATCCGCGTTCCCTCGGCCTCGATGCGGGCCGCGGCGGTGGTCAGCTCGGCCCGGTGGACGAACTGGGCGTCGAGCGCCTCGAGCGCCGCCGCGAGGCGGCTCTTCACGACCGCGTCGGGCGCGGCCTCCGCGCGGGCGGCGAGCTCCGCCCGCTCGCCGAGGAGCCGCTCCCCTTCGTCCTCGGAGAGCATCCCGCGCAGCTCGCGCTCGCGCCGGGCCAGCTCCTTCGACGCCGAGCGGAGCGCCTCGACGGTCTGCTCGGGCCTGCGGAGGAGCTCCCGCACGAGGGGCGGCGCCCCCGAAAGCTCCGAGAGGAGCCGGTTGCAGATGCCGTCGACGCGCGCCTCGCGGG
>JAGOBQ010000422.1 GCA_017999215.1 Thermoanaerobaculia bacterium | reverse complement strand
CTACGTCGACGTCGCGATGCCGGCCGGGTCCGAGCTGCCGCTTCCGAAGGAACACGCCGAGAGGGCCGTCTACGTCGTCGAGGGCTCGGTCCGCGCCGGCGGCGCGAGCGCCGGGCCCGGGCGGATGACCTGCTCGGTGCCGAGGCTGTCGCGGTGGAGGAGCGCCCCCTCGTAGAGGTAGGTCACGGTGGCGAGGCCGATGTGCGGGTGCGGGAGGACGTCGAGCCCCGCCCCGGCCTCGAATCCCACGGGGCCCATGTGGTCGAAGTAGACGAACGGCCCGACCATGCGGCGGGCCCGCCACGGGAGGAGGCGGCGGACGGTGAAGCCGCCGATGTCGCGCGAGCGCGCGTCGATGGGGGTGGCCGGCGAAGAATCCGACATGGCGGGAACATTACCTCTCCATCTGTCCCGCAAGCGTCCCCGGGTGCACTATGCGCCGGATGAACCACTCCCCCGCGGCGGCGTCGAAGCCCGGCGGCTCGTCCGACGTCTTCCTCTTCTTCCTCGCCTCGTTCATCTGGGGAACGACCTGGCTCGCCATCAAGTTCCAGCTCGGGGTCGTGGCACCCGAGGTCTCCGTGGCGTGGCGGTTCGCGCTCGCCTCGCTGCTCCTCGTCGCGTGGTGCCTCCTGCGGGGCATCCCGCTCCGGTTCCCGGCGCGCGACCACGCCCGGCTCGCGCTCCTCGGCCTCCTCCTTTTCGGCCTGAACTACGTCCTCGTCTACCGCGCCGAGCAGCACCTCCCGTCCGGGCTCGTGGCGGTGATCTTCTCGTTCCTCGTCTTCTGGAACCTGATCGGGGCCCGCCTCTTCTTCGGCACGCCGGCGCCGCCGGCCGTCGCCCTCGGTGCCGTCCTCGGCGTGGCGGGCGTCGCGCTCCTCTTCTGGCCGGAGGTGACGAGCCTCCACTCCGGCACGGTTCAGCTCCGCGGGCTCCTGCTCGCCCTCGTCGCGACGCTCTTCGCCTCCGCCGGAAACCTCTACTCGCAGCGGCTCTTCTCGACCGGCCTGGCCGTTGCCCCGTCGATCGCGATCGCGATGGGCTACGCCTCCCTCTCCGTGATGGCCTGGTGCGTCGTGACCGACGTCCCGTTCACGTTCGACGCGAAGCCCGGGTACGTCCTCTCCCTCGCCTACCTCGCGCTCTTCGGGTCGGTCGTCGCTTTCATGGCCTTCCTCACGCTCCTGAAGCGGATCGGCGCGGGACGGTCGGGCTACACCGCCGCCGTCATCCCTCTGATCGCGATGCTCGCCTCCACCGCCTTCGAGGGCTACCGATGGTCTGCGGCGCCCGTCGCCGGGATGCTCCTCGTCCTCGGCGGCACCGTGCTCGTCCTCCGAGCGAAGGAGCGAGTGGCCCGCCCGGAGTAGCCGGGAGTCGTCGGCCCGCCGGTCGGGTCCGCCGCACCTTTGAAGAACTTTCACCGCGGCCGTGGCGTTCGCCGTGGACGTTCTCCCCGGAACGCTCCTGTGGACGGCCCGTCGACGGCACCTCGGCACGCCCGCGAGCCACCCTCCGCGCGCCTCCTGCCGGCACGCGACTTGCGGCGAAAGGCTCAATCCGGATGATGGCCCTAGAAACCCGGCAGGATCGACTTCGGCTCGAAACGCCTCGATGAGAGAGGAGATGGACGACGTGAGAATCCAGAAGGCGTCCTTCGTCGTCGCCGCCGCGAAGGAGCAGGCCGGCGCTCGTCGAGCGCCCGAGCTGGGAGCCCGCTGACCGTGGCCGGCCGCTGGGAGGACGCCGGGGTCGTCCGGGGCTTCTCGACGGGCGCCCCCAACGAGGTTCTCCTGGACTACGTCCGGGACGAGCTTGCCCGCCGGCCGGGGCTGAGCGTCCTCGACGTGGGCTGCGGGGCGGCCCGCAACGCGGTGCCCATGGCGGCCGCGGGAGCCACGGTGATCGGGACCGACGTGGCCTCGCCGATGCTGGAGGCGGCGCGCTCCAGGGTGGAGGCCGCGGGCCTGACGGACCGGGTGACCCTCGTCCGTGCACCCATGGACGCCCTGCCGCTCGGCGACGCGAGCATCGACCTCGTGGTCGCGCACGGCGTCTGGAACCTCGCGCGATCCGCGGCGGAGCTCCGCCGCGCGATCGCAGAGGCGGCCCGCGTCGCCCGGCCGGGTGCGGGTCTCTTCGTCTTCACCTTCTCCCGCGACACGCTCCCCCACGACGCCCGGCCCGTCCCGGGCGAGTCGTTCGTCTTCACCCAGTTCGCGGGTGAGCCCCAGTGCTTCCTGAGCGAGGCGGAGCTGAGGGCGGAGCTCCTCATCGCCGGATTCGAGAAGGACCCGCCGGGGCCGCTCACCGAATACAACCGACCGGTCGCCGGCCTCACGCTCGCGTGCGGTGGCCCCGTGATCCTCGAGGGGACCTTTCGCACCGTCCGGCGCTCGTAGAAGAGGAGTCCGCCATGTCGACCGACCCTTCCGAGAAGCCTCTCTCGTCGTGGTGGCGACACGCCGTCATCCTCGTGATGGTGCTCGGCTTCGGCCTGCTCACCGTCGTGACCGTCCTCACCTACACGAACGCCCCGCCGATCCCGGAGCGGGTCACCGACTCCGCCGGGGCGACCCTCTTCACGCGGGAGAACGTCGAGCACGGACAGGAGGTCTTCCTCAGGTACGGCCTCATGGAACACGGCTCGCTCTGGGGCCACGGCGCGTACCTCGGCCCGGACTACAGCGCCGAATACCTGCACCGGCTGGCCGAGATCGCGCGGGACGCGCTCGCCCGCGAACGCCACGGCCGAACCTGGGCGGAGCTGGATCCGGACGAGGCCGCGAGCCTGGACGGCGGAGTCCACCGCCTGCTCAAGGAGAACCGCTACGACCCCGCCACCGGCACGCTGCGCTTCTCGCCGGCCGAGGCGGCCGCCTGGGAGATCCAGAGAGCGGAGTGGGCCGCGTACTTCTCGGGAGACGAGCCCGCGCCGGGCCTGCCCGCGAACTACATCCGCGACCCGGGCGACCTCGCGGACCTCAACTCCTACTTCGCGTGGGCGGCGTGGGCCACGGTCGCGAACCGGCCCGGGAAGGACTACTCCTACACGAACAACTGGCCCTACGAACCGGCCGTGGGCAACCGGCCGAGCGCGTCCACCTACCTCTGGAGCGCTCTCAGCCTCGTCACCCTTCTCGTCGGGCTCGGCGCCGTGCTGTTCGCGTTCGGCCGGTTCGACTTCCTCGGCTGGCACGGCTCGCCGAAGGCCGGACACGCCCACGACAGCGCGGTCGCCCGCTGGACCCTGACCCCGAGCCAGAAGGTGGTCGGCCTCTACTTCGGCGTCGTCGCCCTGCTGTTCCTGCTCCAGACGCTGGCGGGGGGCGCCCTCGCGCATTACCGCGTGGAGTCCGGCGCGTTCTACGGAGTCGACCTGGCGCGATACCTCCCCTACAACCTCCTGCGGACGTTCCACCTCCAGCTCGCCATCTTCTGGATCGCCACCTCGTGGGTGGCCGGCGGCCTCTTCCTCGCGCCGATCGTCGGAGGCGCGGAGCCCCGCGGGCAGAAGGCGGGCGTTCTCGCGCTTCTCGTGGCCCTCGCCGTCGTCGTCTTCGGGAGCCTCGGCGGCGAGTGGCTGGGCATCAACGACAAGCTCGGGAAGCTCTGGTTCTGGTTCGGTCACCAGGGGTCGGAGTACCTGGACCTCGGGCGGTTCTGGCAGCTCCTGCTGGCGGTCGGCCTCGTGGGATGGCTCGTCCTGATGTACCGGGCCCTGAAGCCCGCGATCCGCGACCGCCAGCGCTCCGAGCTGGCCTCGCTCTTCCTCTACGCCGCGGCCGCGATCCCCCTCTTCTACCTGCCCGCGCTCTTCTTCGGGCCGCGGACCAACTTCGCCGTCATCGACAACTGGCGCTTCTGGATCATCCACCTCTGGGTGGAGGGCTTCTTCGAGCTCTTCGCGACCGTCCTCGTCGCCGTGATCTTCGTCGTGCTGGGGCTCGTCACGACCCGCACGGCCACGCGCGTCATCTACCTCGACGCCATCCTCTACCTCTCCGGCGGGATCGTCGGGATCGGGCACCACTGGTACTTCACGGGCCAGGGAACGCTCAACATGGGCCTCGCCGCGTGCTTCTCCGCGCTGGAGGTCGTCCCGCTCACGCTCCTCACCCTCGACGCCTGGGACTTCGTCCGCCTCCGCGAGAGGCGCTGCGAGGACTGCCAGACGACGTTCGCCGACCGCCACCGCTGGACGATCTACTTCCTGATGGCGGTCGGTTTCTGGAACTTCGTCGGCGCCGGAGTCTTCGGCTTCCTGATCAACCTTCCGATCGTCTCCTACTTCGAGGTCGGCACGACCCTCACCTCCAACCACGGCCACGCGGCGCTCTTCGGCGTCTTCGGGATGCTCGCCCTGGCCGTCCTCGTCTTCTGCATGCGTTCGCTCGCGAAGGACCAGGTCTGGC
>JAGOBQ010000421.1 GCA_017999215.1 Thermoanaerobaculia bacterium | reverse complement strand
TTTTTATTCAGCAGCAGGAGCCATACGTTACCATGACTTGTCTCGTGGGTTTGGAGATGTGTATAAGGGGCAGGTGTTGGGGTACGGGAAGACCCAGAAGGCGAGCCAGGGACGGCCCATGTGGATGAGCGGGAAGATCGCCGCGCAGAGGACCGCGAAGATCGTCATCCCCTCGGCCGCGCGGGCGATCGAGGTGCGCCAGCGCTGCCGGAAAAGGAGGAGGATCGCGGAGATGAGGGTCCCGGCGTGCCCGATCCCGACCCAGAAGACGAAGTTGGTGATGTCGTAGCCCCAGCCCACGGTCCGGTTGAGACCCCAGACCCCGATGCCGGTCGACATGGTGTAGCCGATCAGGACCACCCCCAGCGTGAGGACCGAGGCCGCCGTCAGGAAGGCGCCCCACCAGGCGGGTCCCGGACGGCGCTCCATCGGGCTCGCGATCTCGTTCGTCACCTGCGAGAAGGTGGGGTTGCCGAGGATGAGCTCCTCGACGTGCTCGGCGCCGGCGCTCATGCGGACTCCTTCCCCGCCGCCGCGCCCTCTTTCGTCCTCACCTTCGCGAGGTACGTGACGGCGGGCCGCACGCCGAGCTCCGCCAGCACCTGGAAGGCGCGGGGGCTCTTCTTCATCGCCGCCACCTCGCCGCGCGGGTCGGTGGCGTCTCCGAACGTGATCGCCTTCGCGGGGCAGCTCTCCTGGCAGGCCGTCTTCCCGCCGAGACCGCGCCAGTCCTCGTGGCCGTCCCGCCGGGCCGCGATCCGGGTCGCCTGGATCCGCTGGACGCAGAACGTGCACTTCTCCATCACGCCCCGCGAGCGCACGACGACGTTCGGGTTCAGGACGAGCTTCTCCACCGGCGCGGCGGCGGGGTAATCGAACCAGTTGAAGCGCCGCACCTTGTACGGGCAGTTGTTCGCGCAGTAGCGGGTCCCGACGCACCGGTTGTAGACCTGCTGGTTCAGCCCGTCCTCGCTGTGGACTGTTGCCGCCACCGGGCAGACGGTCTCGCAGGGCGCGTTCTCGCACTGCGAGCAAAGCATCGGCTCGAAGAGGACGTCCGGGCTCTCGGCGTCTCCCACGAAGTAACGGTCGATCCGCAGCCAGTACATGTCCCGGTGCCGGCGCATCTCGTCCGGGCCGACGACCGGCAGGTTGTTCTCGGCCTGGCACGCGACGACGCACCCGCTGCACCCGGTGCAGGCGTCGAGGTCGATCACCATCTCCCACTTCGGAACGGTGGGCGGCCGGCCGGGCCAGAGGCTCTCGGCCTTGTGGTGCTCGTCGCTCTCGATCGCCTCGTCGAACCGGGAGAGCTGATAGACGATCGGCCGCCCCTCCGTCGTCCCGTGAGGCTGCATGAGCGGCAGGTCTTCGTGCCCGGCGGCCTTCGTTGCCGTCGCGGCGAGCCCCTGCGTTCGGAGGCGCCCCTCGAGCCGCGCGAGGCGATAGCCGTTCCGCCCGGCGACCCCGCCGTCGCCGTCCTTGCGGCCGAAGCCGACCGGGACGCCCAGGACCCTCGGGTCCTGCCCGGGGAGGATCCGCGCCGGGAGCGTGACCGAGCGTCCCGCCACCTCCACCCTCACGTGGTCGCCGTCCGCCACGCCGAGCGCCTCGGCACGCGACGGAGCGAGGCGCACGCAACCGGTCCAGGAGACGCGTGTGAGCGGGTCGGGCAGCTCGCGGAGCCACGGCACGTGCGCGCTCCGCCCGGCGCCGAGGCCGACCTGCGCCACGAGCTCCACCTCGAGCGCGGGGACCTCCGTCTTCGTCGCGACGGCCGAGGCGGCCGCGACGGCCGCGGCAAGCGCCGTCACGCTGCGCGCCAGCCCCTCGGAATCTGGCACCTGGGGCGGGAGCGGCGGCAAGGCGGCCGAGAGCTCCTCGGACCTGCCGTTCTGGAGGGCGCGGGTGAAGAGGCCGGAGAACGCGGCCCCCGCTCCGGCGCGCGTCTCCCATCCCGCTCTCATCCGCTCCCGGTAGTCCGGGCTCTCCTCCCCCGACCAGCGGAGGAGGCTCTCCATCGGGTGCCGCGTCCCGTAGAGCGGGCGCAGCGTGGGCTGCGCGAAGGTCACGAGGCCCGCGCGCGGCTCGAAGTCGCCCCACCGCTCCAGGGCGTGGTGGGCGGCCGCGACCGCGCCGCAGGCCGCCGCAGTGGCGGTCGGTCGGTCGGTGATCGCCACCGGCAGCGGGAGGCCGGCGAGCGCCTTTCCGAGCGCCTCGCCCCCCGGGAGCTCGTCGACCGGATCGAGGTCGAGGACGAACACGGCGCCGGCGGCCCCCGACTCGACGTCCTCGAGGAACGCCGCGAGGTCCCTGTCGAGGCCCCGCCGAACGAGCGACGGCCGGACGACGTCGAGCGTCTTCCCTTCGTTCCCGAGAAGCCGGTTCGTGATCGCCACCGCGAGCTGCTCGGAGAGATCGTCGGAGGCACTGACGACGAGGGAGCGCCCGCGGCAGGCCACCAGCTCGGCGACCAGCGCGGCAGCCCGCGCCGGCGCGGGGGGGTCCGGGACGGAGCCGAGTGCGGCCGCGACGTCGCCTGCGCCGGTCTTCCGGGCCACTCCGGCCGCAACGAAGAAGGCGAGAGCGCGCCGCTCGGCCGCCGTGGCGCTCCACCTCTCGTCCGCGGCCGCGCCGGTCAGCGAGAGCGAGCCCTCGATCTGCACGAGGCGGGGGGCACCCCGGCGTCCGCTCTCCCTCCGCCGGGCCGCCCATGCCTGCGTGTGCGCGACGGGCTCCGGGCCGGTGGCCAGCGGATCTCCTCCCAGGGAGACGACGAGGTCGGCCTGAGCGAGGTCCAGCGCCGGGGCGAGCGGGCGGCCGGTCAGGAGCCCGTGGGCCTCGAGCAGCGCCGAGGAGGAGGCCGGGCCCGGGTCGTGCTCGACGAGGGTCCCGCCATACGGGGCGAGGAACCGCGCGACGGTCTCCCGGGCCGTCGGTCCCGACAGCGTGGGTGCGAGGACGAAGACCTTCTTCCCCGCCTCGCGCACCTCCCCGAGCCTCGCGAGAACGTGGGCGTCCAGCTCGGCGAAGGTGACCGGCCTGCCCCCGAGGGTCGGTCCCTGCAGGCGTCCCGCGTCGTACAGGGCGCGCACGTCGGCCTGCCCGATCGCGCAGAGGCCCCCCTTCGAGAGCGGGTGATCGGGGTGCCCCTCGAGCTTCACGGGACGCCCGTCGAGGGCCGACACCATGAGACCGCACGCGGCCGGGCACGCCGTGCAGGTCGAGGCGTAGTGAACCGGGACGCCCGGCGTGATCTCGTCCGGCGGCACGAGGTACGGCAGCGCGTGGCGCACCGGGGAGCGCTGGCAGGCCGTCAGCGTCACCGCCGCGCCGATGCCGAGCCCCCTGAGGAACTCCCGCCGGCTCGCGGGCGGAAGGGGCGGCTCGTCCCGCTCGTCCCTCTCGGGAGACGGGACCTCGGAGAGCGGGCCAAGAGGCTCGATCCACGGGGTCGGGTGCTTCCTTCGTCGGCTCATCGGAACGCCTTCCCTGTCACTCGATCCAGGAGAAAACCGGACTCGGTTTTCGCCACTCGTCGTGTACGCAGCGCATCCGCCATCTCAGTGATGGCAGACCGCGCAGTCGGTCAACCGGTTGGCCCGGGTCATCGGCGCGGTTCCGGGCGGAAAGGCCTCCTCCCGGGGCACGTTGAGCGCCGCGACCGCCGCCCTCTCGGCGGCTTTCGGCCAGCTGCGACGATGGCAGTCGAGGCACCAGCCCATGGTGAGGGCGCTCTCCTGGGTCACCCGGCCCATCGTCTCCACCGCTCCGTGGCAGGTCTGGCAGGCGACGCCCTTCGTCACGTGGATCGAGTGGTCGAAGAAGACGAAATCCGGAAGGCGGTGGACGCGGACCCACTCGATCGCCCGCCCCTCGGAGAGCGCCTTCTTCACCTTGACCACCTCCGGGTGGTCCTTCTGCACCTGTGCGTGGCAGTTCATGCAGATCGCCGCGGGCGGGATCCCCGCGTTGCGGCCACGCTCGGCCCCGTAGTGGCAGTACTGGCAGGGGATCTTCAGGGCGCCGGCGTGGACCGCGTGGGAGTAGACGACGGGCTGGTTCGGGGAGTAGCCGCGGTTCGTCGGCTCGCACGCGGCGAGGACGAGAACGAGGAGCCCCGCCGCCAGCGCGCGCCGCGCCGCTCGCCCGGGAGCGCTAGGCGGCCGCATGGGCGCTCGTCCTTCCGGAGCGGGAGAGGTGCCTCAGGAGCCCGACGAACGTCGCGCTCCAGGCGACGAGCGCCACGAACAGGAAGACTCGCGGCAGGAAGAGGAGGAAGGGCAGCTCCAGGACCTGAGCCAGTCGGAGCGTGCTCACGCTGTACATGCCGAGCGGGAAGACCGCTCCCCAGTAGAGCGGGTCGTAGGTCACCCCGACCCTCCGGTAGACGTGCCTCCAGACGGGGAGGATCACGAGCATCGG
>JAGOBQ010000420.1 GCA_017999215.1 Thermoanaerobaculia bacterium | reverse complement strand
TCGGCTTCGCGGGCGGCCTCCGCCAGCTCCTCCGCGAGGCGGACAGGCTCGAGGGCCGGCGGAGGAACCCCCCGGGGGCCGGTCCGGGGCCGGGAGGGGGCGGAGGGTGAGCCTCGCGCTCCTCCCGCAGGAGAGGCGGGTCTTTCGGGTCGCCGCCTGGGCCGCGCTCCTCGCCGCACTCGCGCTCGGGGCGCTCGGAAGGTTCCGGGAGGCCGCCGCCTTGACGGCCGGAGCGGCCGTAGCTATCGTCTCCGGCCTCTGGTTGTCGGACGTGGCCGGGAGACTGCTCGTTCCCCGTCCACGGGCGTCGACCCGGCTCGACTGGAAGTTCGCGCTCCGCGCCCTCCTCCGCTACGCCTTCCTGGGGCTCGCGGCGTACGGCTCGGTTCGCCTCTTCCCGGACGAGGTCCCGTGGCTCCTCGGAGGGCTCTCCGCGGTCGTCCTCGGGGTCCTCGCCGACGGGTTCCGGGGAGGCGCGGCCGGCCGGTCCGGACCGGAGGAAGAGGACGAAGGAACGACCCCGCGGGAGTGAGATGCAGCACCATCACTCGATCCTGTTCGGACCCGTCAACGCGCTCCTGACGGCGATCTTCGGCTCGCCCGAGAACGCGCCGTCGTGGTGGCTCCACGGGGTGACGATCGGCGGCGTCCACGTCGCGGGCGTCGCGCCGGTCGACCATGCATCCGGCGCCGTCCTCGGCTGGATCCCCGACCACGTGATCATGGCGCTCGTCGTCCTCCTCGTCTTCGCCGTGGTGCTGCCCATCCTCGCCCGCCGCTTCCGGGACGGCGTCCCGGGAGGGGCCCAGAACGTCCTCGAGGTCTTCGTCGACTTCCTCCGCGGCCTGATCAAGGAGAACATCCCCCACACCGGAGAGAAGTACCTCCCGGTGGTCGGGGCGTTCTTCTTCTTCATCGTCGTCTCGAACCTCGTCGGCCAGCTCTTCTTCCTGCAGCCGCCGACCTCCAGCCTGAACACGACGTTCGCCCTGTCGCTTTCGTGCCTCGTCTTCTTCAACGCGGCCGGGATCAAGGCGCACGGCCTCTTCGGCTACCTGAAGACGTTCGCGGGGCCGAGCGCGGCGCTCGCGATCCTCGTCTTCCCGATCGAGATGATCGGCAACTTCGCCCGGGCGCTCTCCCTGGCGATGCGTCTCTTCGGGAACATCTACGGAGAGCACACGGCGACGAACCAGTTCGTCGAGCTCGTGCCGCTCCTCGTGCCGATGCCGATGAACGCCCTCGGCATCTTCGGGTCGTTCCTCCAGGCGTACGTCTTCACCCTCCTGACCACCGTCTACATCGGGGGCGCGATCGCCCACGAGCACTGAAACGCGGATCATCGAACCCGAAAGGAGCCCAAAGGACATGATCAAGAAGCTTCTCCCCGCCGTCGCCGTCGCCGGCCTCGCCTTCCTGCTCCCGAACCTCGCCTTCGCGCAGGAGGCCGCGGAGGCCGCCAAGGCCACGAGCGGCGGCGCGGGCTGGGGCCACCTCTCGGCCGCCCTCGTCCTGGCGATCGGCGCGACCGCCGGAGCCACCGCCCAGGGCCGCACGGCCGTCGCCGCCTGCGACGGCATGGCCCGGAACCCCGGCGCCGCGGGCCAGATCCGCGGCATCGCGTTCCTCGGCCTCGTCCTGATCGAGTCCCTCGTCATCTACACGCTCGTCATCGCGTTCCTCCTCCAGGGGAAGTGATCCGGCGGGCCCGCGCGGCCCGGAACGGTACGGAGGGCCCCGGCGCCTGCCGGGGCCTTGCCGTATCGGCCGGAATCCGAACGGGCCGAGCCGTCGTTGAGGGGGAGAGATGGCCCTCTTCGGATTCCGCCGCGACCGGGCGCCGAACGCCTGGGACCTCCGCTCGGGGGAGCTGCCGTACGCCGACGCCCTCTTCGGGACCGCCCTCCGCCTGACGCGCAACCGCCAGGACGCGGAGGACCTCCTCCAGGAGACCTACCTGCGGGCCTTCGCCCACTACGACGGCTTCCGCGAGGGGACGAACCTCAAGGCGTGGCTCTTCCGAATCCTGAAGAACGGGTTCATCAATCGCTACCGCCAGCAGAAGGCGGGGCCTCGAGAGGTCGACCTCGAGCGGGGCGGGGCGACCTTCGAGTCAGCCCTCGAGGAAGCGGTCCCTCCGGCCGCGACGCCGGAGGACGAGCTCCTCGGCCGGTCGCTCGACGGGGACGTCGCCCGCGCGCTGGCGAGCCTCCCGGAAGACTTCCGCCTCGTCGTCGAGCTCGTCGACCTTCAGGACTTCTCCTACCGCGAGGTGGCCGACATCCTCGAGATTCCGCTCGGGACCGTGATGTCGCGGCTCTACCGGGGCCGCCGACTGCTCGAGGAGACGCTCCTGGCCTACGGAAAGCGCCGGGGATACTTCGGCGCGAGCTCCTCGCAGGCCCGCTCCCGGCGTGCCTCCGGCGAGGGCGAGGGGGCGGCGGAATACCAGCCGCGACGCCGGCGTTAGACCTCGCTGGAGAGGCCCCGACGCGGGCCGAGCGATGGACTGCGAGACCGCCAGCCCCCTGATCGAGGCGCTCTGCGACGACGAGCTCGACGTCGCGACGGCCGCCCGCCTTCTCGCGCACCTCGACGCCTGTTCGCCCTGCGCCGCTCTTCGTCGAGACGCCGAGACCCGGAACGCGGCCCTCCGGGAGGCGCGGCCGGCCGACGAGCTCCCCGCGGCGATCCGGGCGCGGCTCGCCCGCGCCGTCGCGCAGGCGCCGGGGGCGCGCCGGACCCGGCGTCGGGGGTTCCTCGCCGCCGCGGCGGCCCTCGCCGGGGCCACGGCGATCGGAGCGGCTCTCCTCGTCCGGAGGGCGCCGCCTCCGGCGCCGACGCTCGTCGAAGCCTCCGAGGTCCGGGAGCTGACCGGAGAGGTCTTCTGCCTTCGCTGCGCACTGGCTCGCCTCTTCCCGGAGACGCCGGTCCTCGACCCGCGGCACCTCCCGGTCCTCAGGACCGACGACGGGGAGGTCGTCACCCTCCTCGACGGCGCCGTGACGGAGGCGGTCCTCGCACGGAAAGGATGCGCGGGGCGGCGGGTCGCGGTGACGGTCCGCCTCTTCCCGCGACAGGAGCTCGCCGAGGTCCTCGAGGCCCGCGAGCTGGGACCCGCGTCGGGACCGGTGCCGGGCGACATCGTCGCGACGGCGGTCCGACGTTCCTCGTCCTCCCCGCCCTGAACGGCCTGGTCTAGACTGCCCGCCGTGGCGCACGAGGAGCCCGACCGCTTCATTCCGATCCTCTCCCTCGTCGCGGGGCTGGCGGCCTTCGCCGCGGGCGGCGCGGCGTCCGTCGCGGCCGCGTGGGCGGCCGCCGGCTTCGGCAACCCGCTCCGGCAGAGCCTCGTCCTCGACCTCGGCCTCGCCGCTTCGGCGGTCTCGGGCCTGCTCGCGGGCGCGGCGGTCGCGGTCTTCCTCCAGCGTCCCGCCGCGCGCCTCGGCCGGACTCTCGCCGCGGCCCGGCAGATGGCCGAGGGGGACCTCGCCTCTCGAGCCCCCGAGGGTGCGGATCTGGCGGGGCGGATCGGCCGGTTCCTGAACGCGGTCGCCGGGCGCGGCGCACACCTCCTCTCGTCGGTCCGAAGGGAGCACGGTCAGCTCAACCGGCAGGTCGCGGTCCTGCGCGCCGCTTCGATCCGCAATCGGGAGCGGGCCGCCCAGGAGCGGGTGCGGCTCTCGAGCGCGACGGCGGCCGTCGGCGGGCTCGACGGGACGATCCGGGCGATCGCCGAAAGCGTCGAGACGCTCGCGGCAGGCTCCGAGGAGACGGCCGCCGCGGTCGCGGAGGTGGACGGGTCTCTCACCCAGCTCCTCGCACGGTCGGAAGGGCTCCTCGTCGACTCGACGGACGGGGCCGGGGCGGCCGCCTCCCTCGCGGAGGGCGCCGCCGTCCTGGACGCGACGCTCAGCGACCTCGCGCGGCGGGCGGACGACCTCGCGGAGGGCTCGACGCAGGCCGAGAAGGCGCACGGCGCCGTCCTCGCGTCGGCGCGCGAGGCCGCGGAGCAGGCCGCGCACGCGGCCACCGAGGCCCGCTCCGGGCGGGCCGTCGTCGAGGAGGCGCGCGCCTCCGTCGCGGCGATCCGCCTCTCGTCCGGGACCGTCCGCGAGGCGGTCGGGCGCGTGGAAGCGCGTTCCCGCGAGGTGGGGCGAATCCTCGAGATGCTCGAGGACATCGCCCGGCAGACGAACCTCCTCGCCCTCAACGCCTCCTTCCTCGCGACGCGCGCGGGAGAGCACGGCCGCGGGTTCGCCGTCGTCGCCGCGGAGATCCGCCGTCTCTCCGAGCGGACCTCCGAGGGGGCCCGCGGGATCGGCGGGCACGTCTCGGGGATGCGGGACGAGGTCGACGCGGCGCGGGCGGCTGCGGAGGAGGAGACGCGGCTCGTCACCCGCGGCGTCGAGACGGCGACGCGGGCGGGCGAGGG
>JAGOBQ010000419.1 GCA_017999215.1 Thermoanaerobaculia bacterium | reverse complement strand
CTCCGGCTGTGCGGCCGGAGCGCCTATCGCCAGCACACTTTGTCCCGAGCCGAAGCGGCCCCTCTCTCGCCGGAGGAAGTGGACCGGCCAAAGCCCTCCCCCGAGCCGCTTCTTCTCCATTCTAGAGCCGGAGCCTCTGCGAGGGGGCGAGAGGACCTCGGCAATGGAGTCGACCAGGTTCCGTTCCGACTCGACCGCGGAAGAGTCGAATCGGAGGCGGCGCGGGGGTAACGTGGCGCCTGCATGCATCGCCCGCCCGCCGCTCGCCCGCGGAGAGCGTCCTCGACGCCTGGAGCCTTCTTCCTCGCCGGGATGATCGCCGTCCTCCTCGGGCGCCCCGCCGCAGCCCAGCTCGCCGTCTACGGCGATTCCCTCCAGAACGGCTTCGTCGACTGGTCGTGGGGGACCCGGAACCTCGCGCAGACGACCGTCGTCCGCGCGGGAGCCGCCGCGATCTCGTTCGAGCCGGACGACTGGGCCGGGCTCTACCTCCATCGCGACGCGGGCTTCGGCGGCTCCGCGTACGAAGCCCTCGAGTTCTGGGTGCGCGGCGCGGGAGCCGCCGGCCAGCAGCTCACGGTGGCGATCGTGAGCGGGGACAGTCCCGTCGGCTCGGCGCCGCTTGCCGGCTTCGTCGCGGGCGGCTCGGTTCCGGCCGGCGCGTGGGCGAAGGCGACGGTGCCGTTCTCGGCGCTCGGCCTTTCGACCGGGAGCTGGGACGGCCTCTGGCTCCAGGACGCCACCGGCGGCGACCAGGCGACGCTCTACGTCGACGACGTGCAGCTCCTGCCCCGGACGACCCCGCCCCCGTCGGGCGGACCGGTAACGGTTTCCGTCGACCCGGAGCTCGACCGCCGCCCGGTCAGCCCGCACATCTTCGGCGTGAACTTCGGCTCCTCCACCCAGGCGGCGCAGCTCCGCTGGCCCGTGAGGCGCTGGGGCGGGAACTCGGTCACCCGGTACAACTGGCAGAACGACACCTCGAACAAGGGGTCCGACTGGTTCTTCATGAACGTCCCGGAGGACAACGAGGATCCCGGGGCGCTCCCGTCCGGCTCGGCGGCCGACCGGTTCCTCGCCGAGACGCGGGCCGCCGGCGGCGAACCGATCCTGACGGTGCCTCTCATCGGCTGGACGCCGAAGGCGCGACAGAAGGACTGGGGCTTCTCGGTCGCGAAGTACGGCGCGCAGACGAACACGGAATGCCTCGAGACAGGCGGGGCCTTCTGGTGCCAGCCCGACGCCGGGAACGGCGTCCGCCCTGGCGGCGCGTTCGTCACCGGGAACGACCCGCTCGACACGTCGATCGCCATCGGGCCGTCGTTCGTCTCGGCCTGGATGGATCACCTCGCGGCGCAGTTCGGGACGGCCGGGAACGGCGGCATCCGCTGGTACGCCCTCGACAACGAGCCCGCCCTCTGGGACTCGACGCACCGCGACGTCCATCCGCAGCCGCTCACGTTCGACGAGCTCTGGACGAGGTCGCGCGACGTCGCCGCCGCGATCAAGGCGAAGGACCCGGCCGCGGTCGTCTTCGGCCCCGTCTCGTGGGGGTGGTGCGAGTACTTCTACTCCGCCGCCGACGGCTGCTCGCCGAGCGGCGCCGATTTCGTTGCCCACGGGAGCGTGCCCCTGACGCAGTGGTACCTGCGCCAGGTGCGCGAGTACCAGGAAGCGCACGGCGTGCGACTCGTCGACGTCCTCGACGTCCACTACTACCCGCAGGCGGCGGGGGTGGCGCTCTCGGACGACGAATCGGCGGCGACCTCGGCGCGGCGGCTCCGCTCGCTCCGGAGCCTCTGGGACCCGTCGTACGTCGACGAGTCGTGGATCGGGACACCGGTGCGGCTGATCCCCCGGATGAAGGACTGGATCGCCGCCGAGCTGCCGGGAGCGAAGCTCGCGATCACCGAGTACAGCTGGGGGAACGACGACGGGCTCTCGAGCGCGCTCGCGCAGGTCGAGGCGCTCGGAATCTTCGCGCGTGAGGGGGTCGACGTCGCGACTCGCTGGGTCGCCCCGGCGGCCGGGTCCCGCGTCGAGGACGCCTTCCGCCTCTGGCTCGACTACGACGGCGCGGGGGCCCGCGTCGCCGGCACGAGCGTGAGTGCGGCCTCGAGCGCGCCGGACGCGGTGAGCAGCTACGCCGTCGATGCCCCGGCCGGGCCGCTCCGGGTCGTCCTGGTGAACCGGGACACGGTGCAGCGGCCGGTGACGGTCGTTCTCGCGGCCGGGGGAACGCGAGCTGTCCGCCTCTTTGGCTTCGACGCCGCGACCCGGCTCGCCTCGCTCGGGACGACGGCCTTCGCCGGCGGCTCGCTCACGCTCGACCTGCCGCCCCGCTCGGCGCGGCTCCTCGAGGCCGCCCCGGACGGGGCGCCCCGGGCTTCGCTCTTCCACCCGCTCGCGCCGTGCCGCCTCCTCGACACGCGACACGCCGCGGGGCCGTTCGGCGGGCCGGCCCTCTCCGCCGGGGAGACGCGTTCGTACGCGGTGGCGCAGGGGGCCTGCGGCGTCCCGGCCGACGCGACGGCGGTGGCGCTCAACGTCACGGTGGCCGGTCCGGCGGCCGCGGGCTCGCTGACGCTCTACCCCGGGAACGGCTCGACGCCGGGGACCTCGACGATCTCGTTCGCGCCCGGGCGGACCCGCGCGAACAACTCGATCATGGGCCTGGCCGGCGGCGTTCTGTCGATCACGGGCCGTCAGGAATCCGGCTCCGTCCACGCGATCGTCGACGTTTCGGGGTATTTCCGGTAGCCACGGCCCATCCCGGACGGCTCCACACGCACGGGTCTTCGAGGGATCGCGCCGAGGGACCGAAAGAAGGCGGGGGCCGCAGCCCCCGCCTCAAAACCGAACGGCCTGTCGGCGGCGCCGTCAGGGCGCGAAGTACCCGTTCACGTCGATGACGAGGTCGAGGGCGCCCGGGGACTGGTTCCAGGCCAGGACCGATCCGGTCCCGTCCGAGGAGACGCCGACGACCGTCAGGGCGGCCCGGGTCCGGCCGGCGCCGAAGGCTATGGTGCTCGCGACGTCGGGGTCCGTGGCGGCCGGGTAGATGAGAAGGCTGCCCGTCGCGGCCGGATTGACGACGGTGACGTTCAGAGAGACGGCCCGGGCCTCCGGCGGGATCCCGCACCCGCTCGACACGAGCGGGAATGCACGGTCCGGGGTGCCATCCGGTCCGATCGGCGGCCACCCGAAGGTCCCGGACGGGCCCCTCGTGTCGACGACGCGGCACGGTGTGATCGGGTAGAACACCATCGCCCCGTCCGGCCTCACCCTCGTCGTCCCGGTGACCGCGAGGGACGGGTGGGCGACGTCGGTCACCGTGAGGGTCTGGTCGCCCGGGGTCGCGAAGGTGACGGTAGCGGTACCGACGCCGGAGTCGAAGTCGACCGCGCCGAGGAACGAGGCCGAGGGGTCGGAACTCGAGGGATTGGCGACGCCGTCGTAGCCGAGGGCCACCTCGCCGCCGGCGTCGTACGCCGTGATCGTCGCCGTGACGGGGTGCCCTGCCCAGAGGGCGGTCGGGAGCCCGGTCATGACGTAGGAGACGGCCCCGCCCGGGGAACCGGTCTCCGTCGTGCAGACCCCGTAGGAGTTGACGTCGATCCTCACGTCGTCAACGTAGAAACCCTCACGCGTGACAGTGCTGTCCGTATAGAACCGGAGCGCGAGCCAGACGGTGTTCCCGGCCACGCCGTCGAGGTTGACGGTGACGGCCTTGAGCGAGCCGTTCGCTCCTTGGCTCGTCCCGGTCCAGATACGGGTCGTGGAGCTGCTCTGGAGCGTGTTGTCGTAGCCCCCCGCGCTGATGTACGGCGCGCCGGGGACGACGGCGTCCCCGACGTTGGTCCAGGGGCCGGACGGGCCCGTCGTGCTGTAGGCGAGCCAGGCGCCGTCGTAGCGCGTCTCGAAGTTGTACCAGAGGCGGAACGTGACCGTTCCCGTGGCGCCCGCGGGGAGGATGAACCCGTTGATGCCGGCGGTCGAGCCGTTCCCGCCGAGGCTGAGCGTCGCCTGGACGCTCGAGGGGTAGGTGCCGCCGCAGCTCGTGCTCGCCGCGCCGAACCGGTACGCCGTGCTGCTCGACTGCCAGTGGCAGCCGGTCGTGAGGTTGATCGTCCCGGCGGTCCCCGACTGGGTCGTCGCGATCCAGTACGAGGCCGCGTTCGCGGGGCGGTTCCCGTCGAGGTCGTCGAAGTAGTCGACCGCGGTCGTGACGGTGCCGGTGACCTTCGCGCTCTTCTCGACGCCGTTCGTCTCCTCGACCGGGACGTCCTTCGTCTCGACCGCGCGGACGACGTAGTGGTAGGTCGTCCCGTTCGCGAGGCTCAGGTCGTCGGCGAAGGTCGTGCCGGTCAGGCCCGGGGCGATGCGGTTGCCGGCCGCCGGCTCGAAGCCGGGCGTCGTGCTCCGGTAGACCGAGT
>JAGOBQ010000418.1 GCA_017999215.1 Thermoanaerobaculia bacterium | reverse complement strand
CCATCGGGGACCCCCACCGGGACGAGCGCGCGCGGGCCGACCCAGAAGTAGGGCTTCTCCGTCGCTTCGGCCGACCACTCTCCCGCGCCCCAGCGTCCCCTCTCCTCTCCCGGACGGGTGAGGAGGACGGTGCCGCCCCAGGCGGCGAGCGTCGCGAGCGCGAGGGCGCCCGCCCGGCGGAAAAGGGGCTCCGAGGCCGGCCCGTCCGCCGCCCCCGGGAGGAGCGCCGCCGCGCCCCAGAAGAGGAGCTGGAGCTCCGGGAGGAGCCACGGGTGCGAGGCGAGACCCGTCGCCGCGAACGCGAGGAGGCCGGGGGCGAGCGCTGCGGCGGGCGAGGCCGACGCCGCTCCGCTCGCGAGCGAACGGCCGAGGAGGAGCGCGAGCGGGACGAACGGCAGGAGGACGAGGAGCCCGCCCGGGACGCCGTTCTCCGCGACCGCCTGGAGGTAGTAGTTGTGGAGGTTCTCGAGGCGGACCGGGAAGGCCGGGTCGCGGAACTCGTCGAAGCGTGCCGGCACGCGCCCGGGGCCGATGCCGGCGACGGGGCTCTCCGCGACCATCCGCGCGCCCGCCGTCCAGAATCCGAGGCGCCCCGCCCGGACCGCGTTCAGCGCCGCCTCCGGCTCGAGGAGCGTCGCGGCGCGCCGGCGCAGGAGCGCGCCGACGTCGCCCGGCCACGCCGCGACCGCGCCGACGGCGAGGCCGGCCGCGAGGCCCGCCCCGAGGAGGAGCCGCCGGCTCCCGCCACGCCCCTCCTTTCGCCGCGCGTGGAGCGCTCCGAGAAGGGTCGCGCCGCCCGCGAGGAGCGCGGCAAGCCACGCCGTCCGCGAGCCGGAGAGGAGGAGGCCGGCGAGGACAAGGCCGGCGGCGAGGCTCCACGCGAGCCGCCGCGCTCCGCGCGCCGCGTACGCGAGCGCGAGCGCCGGGAAGAGACCCAGCGCCATGGCGGCGCCGGTCGCGTTGTAGTCCGGGAGCGTCGCGGGGACCCGGAGCCCCGCCGAGAGCGCCTCGTAGTGCGAGGGGCTCCAGAGCTTCAGCCCCGTCGCGGCCTCGATCACCGCGAACGCGCCGACGAGGGAGAGCCCTGCGACGAGCGCCGCGAGCGGCGCCCCCTCTCCGCGGGCCGCTGCGACGCGGCGGAAGAGGACGAAGCCGAGAAGGCCGCAGGCGTGGACGAGCGCCGCCCGGAGCGGGGCCGCGGCGTGGCCGCTCCCGGCCGAGAAGAACGAGCTCGCGAGCTCCCTCACCGCCGGGAGGAGCTCTGCGGGCGCGACCGCCGCGAGCGTGGCGGCGATCGCGCCCGCCGTCATCGCCGCCGTCGAGAGCGCGAGCGCCCGCGGGAGCGGTGCGGAGGCGCCCGGGGCCGCGCCGCGGAGAAGCGCCGCCGCCGCGAGGAGGAGGAGGACGAGCTCGGCGGGCGCCACCCAGGGCCCAACGACGAGGTTCCCGAGGATCGGCAGGAGCGCGAGCGTCGCGGCCGACAGGAGCACCGCGCCGTGCGGCCTCGCGAGGGCCGTGCCCAGGACGACCGCCGCGAAGGCGAGAAGGGGGATCGGGGCCGGCTGCCAGGGGATACGGAGGGCCGCGAACGCGAGCGCCAGGAGAGCCAGCGCGAGCGCTGCCCGCGCCGCGCCAGCCGCGAGCGGGAGAAGGCGCCCGCGGCGCCCGTCCACTACGCCCCCGCGTCCTGGAGCGGCGTGACCGACGGCGGCCCGCCCGCCCGGGCGCGGATCGCCTCGAGGGCCGCCGCGGCGGCGGTCAGCGTCGTCAGGCACGGGATGTCCCGCTCGAGCGCGTTCCGCCGGATCGCGACCTCGTCGTAGAACGACTCCTTCCCGAGGGGCGTGTTCACGACGAGCTGGATCTCTCCGTTGATCATCCGGTCGACGACGTTCGGGCGCCCCTCGTTCACCTTCAGGACCGGCGCCGCCGGGAGCCCCGCCGCGTGGAGGAACGCCGCCGTCCCGCCCGTCGCCGAGAGGCGGAAGCCGAGCGCGGCCAGCTCGCGCGCGATCGGGAGGAGCCCCTCCTTGTCGCCGTCGTGGACCGAGCAGAAGACGGTGCCCGACTCCGGCAGGCGGAGCCCGGCCCCGGCCGCGGCCTTCAGGAACGCGAGGCCGAAACTCCGGTCGCGCCCCATCACCTCGCCCGTCGAGCGCATCTCGGGGCCGAGGATCGTGTCGACCCCCTCGAAGCGGCGGAACGGGAAGACGGGCGCCTTGATCGAGACGCCGAGGACAGGCGGCTCCTTCGTCAGGCCCACCTCCTCGAGCGACTCGCCGAGGCAGAGGCGAGCGGCGATCCGCGCGAGCGGGACGCCCGTCGCCTTGGCGACGAACGGGACGGTGCGGGACGCGCGGGGGTTCACCTCGAGGACGTAGAGCTTTCCCTCTCGGATCGCGAACTGGACGTTCATCAGGCCGACGACGCCGAGCGCCCTCCCCAGGCGTCGCGTCGCCTCGCGGATCTCGCCGAGAGCCTCCCGCGGGACGCGTCGGTAGGGCGGGATGACGGCGTAGGAGTCGCCCGAGTGGATCCCCGCCTCCTCGATGTGCTGCATCACGCCCGCGACGACCACGTCCTTCCCGTCGCCGACGGCGTCGACGTCCAGCTCGAACGCGTCCTCGAGGAAACGGTCGAGGAGGACGGGGCGCCCCGGGAAGGCCGCGAGCGCCTCCTCGAGGACGCCGCGGAGAGCCGAGTCGTCGTAGACGATCCTCATCGCCCGGCCGCCGAGGACGTAGCTCGGCCTGACGAGGAGCGGGAAACCGAGACGCGCCCCGACGGCGAGCCCCTCCTCGACGTCGCGCGCCGTCCCCCACGGCGGGGCCGCGAGGCCCGTCTCGGCGAGGAGCGCGCCGAAGCGCTCGCGGTCCTCGGCACGGTCGATGGCGTCGGGGGAGGTGCCGAGGATCGGCACGCCCGCCTCCTGGAGCGGGTGCGCGAGCTTCAGCGGCGTCTGCCCGCCGAACTGGACGAGGACGCCGACCGGCTTCTCCTTCTCGATCACCGCCATGACGTCCTCGAACGTCAGCGGCTCGAAGTAGAGCCGGTCCGAGGTGTCGTAGTCGGTCGAGACGGTCTCGGGGTTGCAGTTCACCATCACCGACTCGTAGCCGGCCTCCGAGATCGCCCGCGCCGCGTGGACGCAGCAGTAGTCGAACTCGAGCCCCTGCCCGATCCGGTTCGGCCCCGAGCCGAGGACGACGACCTTCTTCCTCTCCGTCGGAGCCGCCTCGCACTCCGTCTCGTAGCAGGAGTAGAGGTACGGCGTCGACGACTCGAACTCGGCGGCGCAGGTGTCGACGCGCGAGAAGACGGGCGCGACGCCCGAGGAGAGGCGCGCGGCCCGCGCCTCGGAGGCGCTCCGCCCCGCGAGGCGCCCGAGGTCCTCGTCGGAGAAGCCCATCCTCTTGGCGCGACGCAGGAGCGAAGGTGCGGCGAGCGCCTCCGCGCCGGCCGCCTTCAGCTCGGCCTCGAGCGCGATCACCTCGCGGAAGCGGTCGAGGAACCAGGGGTCGATGGCCGTCACGTCGTGCAGGAACTCGACCGAGGCTCCCGAGCGGAGCGCGTCGAGGACCGCGTGGACCCGATCGGGGCGCGGCACGCGGAGCGCCTCGGCGCGCGGCATCGACGGGGCGGCCGCGGAGGTCCAGCCCCCGCGGCCCGACTCGAGCGAGCGGAGCGCCTTGCCGAACGCCTCGTGGAAAGTCCGGCCGAGGGACATGACCTCCCCCACCGACTTCATCTGGACGCCGAGGACGTCGGAAGCGCCCGGGAACTTCTCGAACGCGAAGCGCGGGATCTTGACGACGACGTAGTCGAGCGACGGCTCGAAGCAGGCGGGGGTCTTCTTCGTGATGTCGTTCGGGAGCTCGTCGAGCCGGTAGCCCACGGCGAGGAGCGCGGCGATCTTCGCGATCGGGAAGCCGGTCGCCTTCGAGGCGAGGGCCGACGACCGCGAGACGCGCGGGTTCATCTCGATGACGATCCGCCGTCCCGTCCGCGGGTCCACCGCGAACTGGATGTTCGACCCCCCGGTCGCCACGCCGACGGTCCGGATGACGGTCTTCGCGTCGTCGCGCATCGCCTGGTACTCGACGTCGGTGAGCGTCACCTGCGGCGCGACCGTGATCGAGTCGCCCGTGTGGACCCCCATCGGGTCGAGGTTCTCGATGGAGCAGACGACGACGCAGGTGTCGGCCGCGTCGCGCATCAGCTCGAGCTCGAACTCCTTCCAGCCGAGGACCGACTCCTCGACGAGGACCTCGTGGACCGGCGAGAGGAGGAGGCCGCGCTTGACGATCGACTCGAAGTCGTCGGCGTTGAACGCGATGCCGCCCCCCGTCCCGCCGAGCGTGAAGGAGGGACGGACGATCACCGGGAACCCGAACGGCTGCGCGATTGCGCGCGCCTCGTCGACGGTCCGGGCGATCCCCGAG
>JAGOBQ010000037.1 GCA_017999215.1 Thermoanaerobaculia bacterium | reverse complement strand
GCTCGCCGAGCCCTACACCGGCCTCGCCGGCGTCGAGCAGGTGAAGCAGGGGGTCTACCGCGTCACGACGCGCGCGGCCTCGGAGCGCGGGGTCCTGGACGTCACGCTGACGCACCGCCTGATGGAGTCGTTCGAGCAGACGCGGCTCGTCTTCTCGCCGCTCCTCGACCGCTTCTACCGCGGTCAGGACTGGAAGACGCGGCCGGTGAAGGTCTCCGACTCGGGCCGGATCCGCAACGAGCTCCAGACGCTCGCGTCGGAGGCGCTCGAGTACTTCGGCGAGAACGGCATCCGCGTCCACTTCGACCGGGTCGACGACGCCGTCCTCGCGCCCGACAAGAAGGCCCTCATCCGGGAGGTCCTCGCCTGGTACAAGGAGCACCACCCGATCTGGTTCGGCTGGCTCGAGCTCGCATGAGCGCGGGTTCCGGCCTCGCCCTGATCCCCGTCGAGCTCCCGTGGACGAAGACGGAGGTCGTCGAGGGGACGACGGTCGACGAGTTGTTCGACGCCGGGCCGACCGAGGCCCTCGACGTCGTCGCGGCGTGCGTCAACAGCCGCGTCGTCCCGCTCGACTTCGCGATCGAGTGCCCGAGCCGGGTCGAGCCCGTCGACTCGGCGTCGAAGGAAGGGGAGGAGGTCGTCCGCAGGACGGCGACGCTCCTCCTCCACGGCGTCGCGCGAAAGCTCTTCCCGAAGGCGCGTCTCCACGTCGGCCAGAGCCTCCGGGGCGGCTACCACTACGGCGTCTCCGGCGAGCACCCGCCGCTCGCCGAGCTCGCCGCCACGCTCGACGAGGCGTTCCACCGGGAGGCCGACGCCGGTCGCCAGGTCGTGAGGCAGGAGGTCTCCATCGACTCCGCGCTCCACCTCTTCGAGCAGGAGGGGGAGCCGCTCAAGGTGCGTCTCCTCCGGGTCTGGCCGTCCCACCGGGTGCCGCTCGTCTCCTGCCTCGGCTTCACCGACATCCGGCACGGCCCCTACGCCCTCTCCGTCCGGCCCTGTCGGAGCTTCCGCGTGGAGGCGCACGAGCAGGGGCTCCTCCTCGTCTTCGACGGCGAGGCGGGCGAAGCGGCCCGACGGGAGGGCGGGACGGTCCTCTACAAGGCCTACACGGAGACGAAGCGCTGGAACGAGCTCGTCGGCGTCGGGACGGTCCCCGACCTCAACGACCTCTGCCTCGGCGACCGGATCAAGCACGTCATCCGGATCACGGAAGGTCAGCACGAGAAGAAGATCGCCGAGCTCGCGGACCGGATCGCGTCGCGGAGCGACGAGCTCCGGGTCGTCTGCATCGCGGGCCCCTCCTCGTCGGGGAAGACGACGTTCGTCAAGCGCCTCTCCATCCAGCTCGAGGTGAACGGCATCACCCCGCGGACGCTCTCCCTCGACGACTACTACGTCGACCGGGAGAAGACGCCGCGCGACGAGGAGGGCGACCTCGACTTCGAGGCGCTCGAGGCGATCGACCTTCCGCTCTTCCTCCCCCACCTGAAGGAGCTCGTCGACGGGAGGGAGGTCCTGACGCCGATCTACGACTTCCGGACCGGGATGCGGAAGGAGAGGGCCGAGTGGCGTCCCCGCCGGCTCGGGGAGAACGAGGTCCTCCTCATCGAGGGGATCCACGCGCTGAACCCGCGCCTCACCGAGACCGTGGACGAGAGGCACAAGTTCCGCATCTTCATCAACGCCCTCACGCAGCTCTGCATCGACGACCACAACCGGATCCGGACGAGCGACGCGCGGCTGCTCCGCCGGATCGTGCGGGACCGCAGGTACCGGAACTACTCGGCCGAGACGTCGATCCTGCGCTGGCCGAAGGTCCGCGCCGGCGAGGAGAAGCACATCTTCCCGTTCCAGGAACGCTGCGACGCGATGTTCAACTCGGCGCTCGCCTACGAGACGGCCGTCCTCCGGAACTTCGCCTACCGCTTCCTCCTCGAGGTCCCGCCCGACTCGCCGGCCCAGGCGAAGGGGTACCAGCTCCGGCGCTTCCTCGAGCTCTTCGTCCCGGTCTGGCCGGACGACGTCCCGGCCACGAGCATCCTCCGCGAGTTCATCGGGGGGAGCGGCTTCTCGTACAAGTAGGGCCGCGAGCGGGGCCCGCGGCCGGGTCGCCGGGCGGTCGACGCCGCCCGAAAGGAAGAGGGGCGCGTGAAGACGCGCCCCTCTTCGACCTTCGGCCGCCGCGTCCGCGCGGCAGGCTCGCCTAGAAGAACAGCTTGCCGCCCCAGGCCACGACGAGGCCCGAGAAGACGACCGAGACCATCGTCATCAGCTTGATGAGGATGTTCAGCGACGGTCCGGTCGTGTCCTTGAAGGGGTCGCCGATCGTGTCGCAGGTGACGCCCGCCTTGTGGGCCTCGGACCCCTTGCCGCCGAAGTTGCCGCGCTCGATGTGCTTCTTCGCGTTGTCCCACGCGCCGCCGGCGTTGTTCAGCATGATCGCGAGGACGAAGCCGCAGGAGAGGCTGCCCACGAGGAGGCCCATGACGCCGGCGACCCCGAAGACGATGCCGACGAGGACGGGGACGACGATCGAGAGGAGCGAGGGGACGAGCATCTCCCGCTGGGCGCCGGCCGTGGAGATCTCGACGCACCGTGCGTAGTCGGGCTTCTGCGTTCCCTCCATGATGCCCGGGAACTCCTTGAACTGGCGGCGGACCTCCTCGACCATCGAGCCGGCCGCCCGGCCGACCGCCTTCATCGTCAGCGCGGAGAAGAGGAGGACCATCATGGCGCCGATGAAGATGCCGCAGAGGACGGCGGGGTTCATGAGCGTCGCGTCGTAGGCCGCCATGAACGTGGCCATCGTCGCGTCCGACGTGCCGACGAGAGTCTTCCCCGCGGCGCCGGCCGCCGCGACGACGTCGGCGGGGGCCTCGGCGGTCTTCCCCTTGAAGAAGGCGATCGGGCCCTGGATGGCGAGGAGGCCCGGGGCCTCGGCGGCCATGCGTCCGAGCCACACCCGGATCTCCTCGAGGTACCCGGCGAGGAGCGCCATCGCGGTCAGCGCCGCCGACCCGATGGCGAAGCCCTTGCCGGTGGCGGCGGTGGTATTGCCGAGCGAGTCGAGGGCGTCGGTGCGGTGGCGGACCTCCGCGGGGAGGTGGGCCATCTCGGCGTTGCCGCCGGCGTTGTCGGCGATCGGGCCGAACGCGTCGGTCGCGAGCGTGATGCCGAGCGTCGCGAGCATGCCGACCGCTGCGAACCCGATGCCGTAGAGGCCGAGCGCCACGTCGCGGAATCCGCCGGGGGCCCAGTAGGAGACGAGGATCGCGGCCACGATCGTGACGACCGGGATCGCCGTGGAGTGCATTCCGACCGCCATGCCGTCGATGACCGCGGTGGCGGGGCCCATCGTGCACTGCCTGGCGATCCCCTTCGTCGGGGAGTACTCGTCGGACGTGTAGTACTCGGTGGCCTGGCCGATGATGACGCCCGCGAAGAGGCCGGCGATGACCGAGATCCAGACGCCCTGCGGCACGTAGCCGAACCAGGCGAGGAGCGCGACGGCCGGGACGATCAGGATGCTGGCCCCGAGCGTGCCGGTGAGGAGCGAGCGGAGGAGGTTCTTCTGCGTCGCCTCCTCCCGCGTTCGGACCATGAAGATGCCGATGATCGAAAGGACCGTGCCGACGCCGGCCACGATCATCGGGGCGAGGACGCCGACCTTGCCGAGAGCGGGGATCGCGGCGCCGAGCGCGGCGGTCGAGAGGATGGAGCCGCAGTACGACTCGTAGAGGTCCGCGCCCATCCCGGCCACGTCGCCGACGTTGTCGCCGACGTTGTCCGCGATCGTCGCCGGGTTGCGGGGGTCGTCCTCGGGGATCCCGGCCTCGACCTTGCCGACGAGGTCGGCGCCGACGTCCGCGGCCTTCGTGTAGATGCCGCCACCGACGCGCGCGAAGAGGGCCTGGGTGGAAGCTCCCATCCCGAACGTCAGCATCGTGACCGTGATCTCGACGAGCTTGTCGTGCTCGTTCGTCCCGGCGTGGACGAACGTCAGCCCGAAGGCCTTGAGGCCGTTGAGCATGTTCGCCGGGGTGTAGACGAGGTTGTCGAGGACGAGGTACCAGATGCAGATGTCGAGGAGGCCGAAGCCGACGACGATCAGCCCCATGACCGCGCCGCTCCGGAACGCGACCTGCAGGCCGCGGTTCAGCGAGTGGCGGCACCCCTCGGCCGTCCGGGAGGAGGCGAGGGTCGCCGTGTTCATCCCGATGAAGCCGCAGAGGCCCGAGAAGAAGCCGCCGGTCAGGAACGCCACGGGGACGAACGGGTTCTGGATCCCCATGAACGCCAGGACGGCCAGGAGGGCCGCCAGCACCGCGAAGACGATCCCGACGACCCGGTACTGGCGGCGCAGGTACGCGAACGCGCCTTCGCGGACGTACTGCGCGATCTCCTGCATCCGGTCGTTTCCGGCGGGCGCCGCGCGCATCATCCGGAAGAGCACCCACGCCATGGCGAGCGCCACGACCGAGGAGATCGGCGCGATCCACCAGATCGCGTCGATGCCCGACGACGTGCCGGTCTCGGCCGCGGCCGGCGCACCGGCCAGGAGGGCGGTGAGGGCGGCAAAGCCGAGAGGTGTGACCTGCCTGGGCAGCTGGCTCATTACGGGTCCCCCTTGCTGTCTTCTCGAACTCCCCCGGAACTCCCCGTGAAACCTGAAGCGCGTGATTCTCTGCCGCGCCAAGGCACATTTCAAGGCGTTTCCGGGAGTGAACGGTTCCCGGCAGGGACGACGGCGCGAGCCGACGCGGCTCCAGACCCGCCTTCCGGGACGGGCGGGAGCGGCCCCTGGGGACCGCTTCCGCCGGCCCTACCCGTTCAGGCGGCGACCGACGCCGCGGGGACGTCGATCGGACCCCGGGTCGCGCGGGTCGCCCCCTCGTGGACGCGGAGGAGCTCCGCCGAGACGTCCTTCGCGAGGCTCCGCATCTGCGGGACGATCCACTCGAGGTACGCGCGCGCTTCGGACTCTCCCGAGAAGAGGTAGAGGCCGGCACCACGGTGGGCGTCGTCGTCGTAGGTCCAGATCTTCCAGACGAGGCCGGGGACGCTCCGCGCCTTCTCGGCGAAGGCGGGCAGGATCGGCTCGAACTGGTCGTAGGACCCGTCGTAGGCGAACGAGATGCGGACGATTCGGACCATGGGGACCTCCCTCGGTTTCGTTCTCCGGCGCCGCTCGGGGCGGCGCGCCGAACGAGAGAAAGGTAGGGGCGGGCGAGCAGGCCGCCCATCCCAGATTCCCGGGGGGTGTGGAACACTCGGTCCGATGTCCCTTCCCGATCGGCTCCGACGGGTCCTCCCGAGGCTCGAGGAAGCGGCGCTGCGCGGCGAGGAGCACGAGGCGCTCCGGCTCCGGATCGCCGCCGCGCTTCGCCCGGCCGTCGGCTTCGACGTCGCCTGCGTCGCGACGCTCGACCCGGTCACGGCCATGTTCACGCACTGCGCGCTCGACGGCTGCGAGAGAGACCACGCGTTCGAAGCCGCTCTCTTCGAGGCGGAGTACCGGACGGAGGACGTCGCGCCGATGCCCGAGGTCGCCCGCCGGGCCCGGCCCGTGGCCGTCCTGACGGCTGAAACGGGGGGCGACCCTTCCCGGAGCGCCCGCTTCAGGAATGCCTTCTCGCCTGCGGGATTCGGGGACGAGCTGCGGCTCGTCCTCGCGGACGCGGGCGTCACGTGGGGGAGCGTGCAGCTCCTCCGGGGGCGGGGCTCGACCTTCCGCATCGCCGAGGCGGAGGCTCTCGCCGCGGTCGCCCGTCCGCTGGCGAGGCTTCTCCGGCTCTCTCTCCTCCGGACGGCATCGTCGCGCCCCGCCGACGTGGACGGCGACCCGCCGGGAGTGCTCCTCGTCGGCGAGGGAGGAACGGTCGAGGACGCCAGCCCCGAGGCGGTGAAGCTCCTGGAAGGGCCCGTCCCCGGCGCGGCGCCGCAGGCCGTCCTCGCCGTCGCGGCGCGGGCGAGAGCGGGGCGCCCGGCGCGCGTGACGACGGCGGCCGGCGGCGGGTGGCTCGCGTTCCACGGCACGGTCGTCGGAGGGCGCGTCGCCGTCCTCGTCGAGAGGGCTCGGCCGCTCCAGATCGCGGAAGTGGTCGCGAGCGCGCTCGCCCTGACGCCGCGGGAGCGCGCGGTCCTCGCCGAGGTGACCCGCGGGAGGGCGACGAAGGAGATCGCGCGGCGGCTGAAGGTGACCGAGTGGACGGTGCAGGACCACCTGAAGTCGCTCTTCGGGAAGACCGGCACCTCGACCCGGCAGGAGCTCGTCGCGGCGGTCTTCTTCGGCCACTGGGCGCCACGTCACGAGGCGGGGAGCACCCCCTCGCCTTACGGGCACTACCTCCGCGGGTGAACGGGAGCCGGCGGTGCGGCCGAGGGCACCGGGGTACGATTGCGGCGATGACCGCGAGGACGCCGATGACGCCGATGACGGAGCCCTCCCGCGCTCCGCGCCCTCTCACGAAGGGCGAGGAGATCGCCAACAGCGTGACGCACGGCGTCGGCCTCCTCGCGAGCGTCGTCGCGTTCCCGTTCCTCGTCGTCGCGGCGGCGCGGCGGTGGGGGACGGTGGAGGTGGTCGGGGCCTCCGTCTTCGCCGCGACCCTGATTGCGCTCTACCTGATCTCGACGCTCTACCACGCGGTGCGCCCCTCGCGCGCGAAGCAGGTGCTCCAGAAGCTGGACCACACGGCGATCTACCTCCTCATCGCCGGCTCCTACACGCCGTTCACGCTCGGGGCGCTTCGCGGGCCGTGGGGATGGACGCTCTTCTCCCTCGTCTGGGCGATCGCCGGGACCGGGATCGCGCTGGAGTTCGCGCTCGGCAAGAGGGTCCACAAGGTCGCGGTCGGCCTCTACGTCGTCATGGGCTGGCTCGTCGTCGTCGCGGCCCGGCCGCTCCTCGCCGTGGTCCCCTGGCCCGGGCTCGCCTGGCTGGCGGCGGGCGGACTCTTCTACACCGGGGGCGTCGCGTTCTACGCGGCGAAGCGGGTGCGCTACGCGCACGCGGTCTGGCACCTCTTCGTCCTCGCGGGGAGCGCCTGCCACTTCGTCGCGATCTGGGGCTGGTCGGGCCGGGCCTGATCCCGCGGAATTGCGGCCCGCCGCTCCGGGGCAGACAATCCCTTCATGCTGAGCATCCTGTGGACCATCCTCATCGGCTTCGTCATCGGCGTCATCGCGAAGCTCCTCCACCCCGGCAAGGAGAACATGGGCCTCATCCTGACGACGGCCCTCGGCATCGCGGGCTCGCTCGTCGCGACGTTCCTCGGGAGGCTCGTCGGCTTCTACAAGGAGGGCGAGGCGGCGGGCTTCCTGATGGCCGTCGTCGGCGCGATCGTCCTTCTCGTCGTCTACACCCTCGTCCGGGGGAGAGCGAAGCAGGTCTGAGCCCCGCATTCTCGCGTGCCGCGACTCTCGCCGCCGCGGCGCCGTCTCTCCCTCCAGCGCCGACACTCTCCGCCCGGCCGCCACGACCCGCCGGACGCTGGTAGCCTCTCTCCGCATCGAGAGCCGAAGGAGGTCGTCATGTCCGCGAGAACCCACGGCACGCCCCCCGTCCGCGCCACCGCCGAGCAGTCCGCCGAGGCTTTCGCCGCGCTTCGGGCGATCCTCGCGCCTCACGCGAAGGAGCTGAAGGTGACCGCGGACGGACCCAAAGGCTATTCGCTGAACACCCCCTACTCCGCTCGGTGGAAGAAGGAGCTCTTCTTCGGCGCGGTCCAGGTGACGAAGAACTACGTCTCCTTCCACCTCTTCCCGGTCTACATGTATCCGGACCTCCTCGAAAGGGCGACTCCGGAGCTGAAGGCGCGGATGCAGGGGAAGTCGTGCTTCAACTTCCGCGCGCCCGACGCGGCGCTCTTCGCCGAGCTCGCCGCACTCGCGGAATCGGGGCTGGCGCGGATGAAGGCCGAGGGCGCCTTCTGACCGGCGACGTCCGGCCCGGGGTGCCGCATCCTCGCGTCCCGGTCTATCCTCCGCGCGAAGCGAAGGCCGCCGGTCGGAGGAGGGACCCGCTCTCCCCGGGACGGGAAGCTCGCCGGCGCCGAAGGAGATCGGGATGAAGGTGAAAGTGATCGCGGGAACTCCCCTCGTCGCCGGGCGGAAGGGGTAGAGGGGAGACCGATGGCCGCAGACCCGATCACCGTCCTGATCCGCTACCAGGCCCGTCCCGGCAAGGAGGACGAAGCCCTCGCCCTCCTCTCGGAGCTGATCGCGACCGTCGTGAGGGAGGAGCCGGACTGCCTCGGGATCGAGCTCCTCACGTACGAGTCCGACCGGGGGAGGATCCTCCTGTACGAGACCTGGACCTCGCGGGAGGCGTACCTCGGGCCGCATTTCCAGACGCCGCACCTCAGGGCGTTCATCGAGGCGGCCCCGGCCTCGTTCGCGGAGGCGCCCGACATCGCCTTCTGGGAGCGCCACGCCGCGGCGCGGCGCGGCTGAGGGCGCGGCGGGCGGGATCGGTCATGAGCGAGACCGTCGAGCTCTGGGGCTTCCTCTCCGACGACGTCGAGGCGGCCCGCGAGGACGCCGAGCGGCTCCTCGGGGTGACGTTCCGCCTGCACGAGAGCGAGTCGATCGGGCCGTACTACTTCGCCGAGCTCGACGAGCCGGAAGCGGAGCTGACGCTTCGCCCGAACCTCGACCCGGACTTCGACGAGGATTCCGGCGACCCGGACGACGCCTTCGCGGAGCCCGACTTCCCCGACCACGGCGTCCTCCTGTACGTGGAGCGGAAGTCGGGAGGGGAGGCCGGCGGAGGACGCCTCGCCGCGCTCGCCGAGGCGGCGCAGCTCCTCCTCGTGGAGTAGCCTGCGACGAGGATCGGCCGCCCCGCGGGCGGCTGCGGAGGTGCCCCATGAGCGGTGAACCGGTCGTGAGCGCGGAGCTCGTCCGGGATTTCGTCTCGCAGCGGCGCCTGGCCATCGCGGGCGTCTCGCGGTCGGGCCGGAAGTTCGGGAACCTGCTCCTCCGGGAGCTGAAGGCGCGCGACTACGAGGTCGTTCCGGTCCACCCCGGGGCCGCCGAGCTCCAGGGGCTCCCGTGCGCGAAGAGCCTCGCGGAGCTGAAGGGCCGGGCCGACGGGCTCGTCGTCGTCACGCCCCCGTCCGAGGCCGCGAAGCTCGTCCGGGAGGCCGCCGACGCCGGGATTCATCGCGTCTGGCTCCAGCAGGGGGCCGAGTCGGACGAGGCGGTCCGAATCGCACGCGAGCGGGGCGTCGCGCTCGTGCGCGGACACTGCCTTCTCATGTTCCTGCCCCGGGCCGGCGGTATCCACGGATTCCACCGGCTCGTCTGGCGCTTCCTCGGGAAGCTCCCTCTCGAGGCGGCCCGGACGTGACGGGGGCGGTCCGGTCGGGATACGGGACGCGCTGAGGGAGGTCCGTGGACCCGTCCTTCGCCTCGTTCGTCCTCGCGTTCTCGTGCGGCGTCGTCGCGTTCGGCGTCGCCTCGGTGGCCCTTGCCGCCGTCTTCGTCCAGGGGCGCTTCGAGTCGAGCCGGCTCTTCCTGCCGGCCGCCGGCGTCGTGGCGTCGGGTCTCGTCGCCGGCTTCCTCGTGATCGTCGCCTCGTCCGGCGGCCTGCCGTGGGGGGCCGTCGCGATCCCGGCCGCCCTCTGCCTCGGCCTCTCGGCCCGCGGCCTCTCGGTCGCGCGCGGGACGCCTCCCCTCGCGGGCTACGGACGGATCGACCTCTGGCTCTTCGGAACCTGCCTGGCCGGGTCCGTGCTTCTCTCCGGGCTCCTCATCGCCCTCCTGGTCCGCGTCGGACCCTGACGGGGCCGGGACGCCCGGTCGTCGGGATTCAGGACCGGGGGTGATCTGAAGACGCTTTTAGGGCATAGTAACGAGCCCATGAAGAGGTCTTTCCTTTCGCCGCTCGCGCTGCCGGCCCTCCTGACCGCATTCGTCGTCGCCACGCCGTCGTACGCGCAGGATGCAACCGCCTCCTCCGCGGAAGACAAGGCGCAGGCCCTCGCCCTCGTCCAGCAGCTGGAAGAGGACCCCCTCGCCTCGGGCGCGGACAACAGCCGCCAGTGGTTGACGAACTTCATCGTCAACGCGCCGGACCTCTTCATCTCCACCTGCCCCGAGCTCTTGAGCGCTCTGAACGGCCAGGGCAAGAACGGAGCCCCCGAGCTCATCGGGCAGCTCTACTTCGGCAATGCGGCCTGGGCGATCCAGAACCCCGACAAGGCGTCGGACCGCGAGGCGATGTATGCCGGAGGGCTCGAGAGCACGCTCCGCCTCTACGCGAGCCTCCTGAAGGCGAAGCCGCGCTGGCGCTGGCCGATCCTCGACAAGCTTCGGTCCCGCGCCAAGGACGGCACGTTGATCGAGTACGTCCGCGAGAACATCGGTTCCTGCCAGTAGCGATCGCGGCGACGTGAGCCGCCTCCTCCGTCTCCCGCTCGTCCTCGCGTTGCTCGCTTCGGCGGGCTGCGGAGGCGCGCCGGCGACGCGCGAGTTCGCCACGCGGGCCGAAGCGGGAGCGGCCGTCGCGCCGTGGGTCCCGGCCGGCGCGACCGACCTCCGGCTCGCGACGGACGAGGGGAGCGGCGCCTTCTGGCTTCGGTTCCGCCTTCCGAAGGCCGAGAGGCAGGCCCTCGAGCCGGACCTCGTCCGGATACCCGACACCCAGGTGGCGACGCTCACGTTCCGGGCGCCGAAGGGAATCGACTGGTGGTTCCGCGGCCTCGTCCAGGTCGTCCCGGCGAGAGAGACGACCGTGATCGCGGCGGACGTCCATTCCGGCAGGGGTGCGTCGGTCCCGCAGGGGACCTTCGTCGCGTTCGACCGGGCCTCGGATCTCGTCTACGCCTGGCAGGCGGGTCGCTGACGGTCCGGGGCGCGGGAGCGGGTCCCACGGCATCGGAACGCGGCGGATAATTCCGGGAGCAGGAGGCATCGGAGCGTGCTGAGAATCGCGGGAGTCGTCTTCGCCCTCGTCGGCCTCGGAGCCGGCCTCTTCCTCCTCGCGGGCTCGTTCGGGCTGACGCCGAACGCGCCGGGCCTCTCCGCCTGGATCCTCTTCCCGGCGTGCGCGTTCGGAGGGCTCGTCCTGGCCGCGCTCGGCTCGCGGACGGGCGCGCTCCCCGGCCTCCTCGAGGTCGCCGGCGGGGCGCTGCTCCTCCTCGCCGTCGCCTCGGCGGTCGGACTCCTCCTCTCGGCCGCCGGCTATGCCGAAACGCGGGACGGAAGCGGCTCGCTCTGGTACCTGCTCGGCGTCGCGGGCCTCGCGGGCGCCGCGTGGCTCCTCGCCCCGGAGCGTCCGGAAGGGAAGGGCTGAGACGCCGCGGGCGGCGCCGGAGCGCCGCCCGCCCATCGCGTGACGCTCCGGGAGCGCCCGGGCGGCGCCCTCAGCCCACCTGCCGGAGCGCGGCGGTGATCTTCGTGAAGGCCGCCCGGCCGGCCGGGAAGAGGCCGCCGAAGAAGCCCATCACGAGAGAGAAGACGATCCCCGTCAGGAGGAGCGCCGGCGTCAGCCGGAACGCGAAGACGACCTCGGCGAACGTCGCGAAGTTCGTCGTCCCGGTCACGCCCGAGAGCGCGAGCTTCACGAGGAGGAACGCGAGTGCGCAGCCGACGATCCCTCCGAGGAGGGCGAGCGCGATCGACTCCAGGACGAAGGAGACGAGGATCGAGAGGCGCGAGAAGCCGAGCGCGCGGAGCGTCGCGATCTCGCGGGTCCGGGCCGAGACGGCCGCGTACATCGTGTTCATCGCGCCGAAGCAGGCTCCGATCGCCATGACGACGCCGACGAAGAACCCGAGGAAACGGATCGGCGCGGCGGTCGCGGTCTGCTCGTCGTAGTACTTCCGTTCGACCTTCCCGTCGAGGGCGAGGCGCGCGTCCCCCGCGAGCGCGGCGACGAGCTGGTCGCGCGCGGCGCGGTCGGTCGTCCGGGCGAGGATCGAGGAGTAGCCGCCGCGCTGGAAGGTGTTGATCATCCCCTCGGTGTCGGCCCAGATCTCGCTGTCGGGGGCGGTCCCTCCGGCGTCGAAGTGCCCGACGACCTTCCAGCGGTAGGCGCCGAAGCGGATCTCGTCGCCGACCTCGGCCCCCTCGAAGCGCCGCGCGACGCTCTCGGCGACGATGACCTCCGAGGTCCCCGGGACGAACGCCCGCCCTTCGGTCAGCTTCATCCCCGGGCGGAGCGCCATCCCCTTCTCCTCGACGCCGCGCAGCGTGACGTTCGAGGAGCCGCCGTCCCGCTTGTCGAGGTTCAGGACGACGACGAGCTCGGCCGAGACGATCGGCTTGCCGTCGGCGTCCTTCTCGATGCCCGGCAGCGCCTTGACGAGCGGGGCCTGGTCGCGCCCGATCCCCGACTGGAGCTCCGACTGCGAGTTCTGGCGGAGGACGAGGACGTTCTTCTCCGAGCCCGAGGCGGTGAAGACGGTCGCGAGGCCTTCGCCGAGCGCCATCACGCAGAGGAAGACGGCGACGACGAGCGCGATCCCGAGGACGGTGAGCGACGTCGTCACCTTCCTCACGAAGAGGTTCCGGACGTTGTACTTCAGCGGGATGGACAGCACGTGCGATTCCTCTCTATCCGACCTGCCGGAGGCCGTCGGGGATGGAGCGGCGGGCGGAGCGGATCGCCGGGACGACCCCGGCGACGAGGCCGACGAGGAGCGTCACCGCGATCCCCGTGGCGAGGACCTCCGGGAAGAGCTGCATCCCCGCGGCGAAGCCCGCCATCGGCGAGCTGAGGAGCCCCTCCTTCAGCGCGGGGAAGGAGAGCCGGAAGAGCGCGAGGCCTACGAAGGCCCCCGTGGCCGAAAGGAGGAGGCTCTCGGCGAGGATCAGGGTCAGGATGAGGGGCTTTCCGAAGCCGAGCGTCCGGAGAACCGCGATCTCGACGACCCGCTCGCGCGCGGCCATCGCCATCGTGTTCGCCGAGATGAGGAGGATGACGAGGGCGATCGCGGTCGAGATCATCGTGACGACCGCCTTCACGTTCCCGAGCATCGAGACGAAGCCGTTCTGGAACTCCTTCTCCGTCTCGGTCTTCGTCGGGAAGGAGGAGTTCTCGAAGAGCGCGTCGACCTGGCGGGGGAGGGACTGGACCGCCTCGGCGGAGGCGGCCTTGATCCAGAACGTCCCGACCTGCCCCTTCGCCCAGGGGAGCGCCTCCTCGACGGCCTTCCGGTCGAAGTAGACGCCCGTCTCGTCGGAGCCGCGGAAGACGGCGCGGACCGTCAGCTCGAGGTCGATCGGGAAGATGTCGCCCTTCAGGACGAACCTGTCGCCGATCTTCCAGCCGTAGCGTTTCATGAGGCGCTCGCCGACGAGGGCGCCCGTCCGGTCGGCGGCCCACTCCGCCGCCGTCCCCTGAACGATCGTCACCTCGTCGAAGATCTTCACGAGCTTCTCCGGCTCGCAGCCGAAGCGGGCGAACATGTTCTCGGGGCGGTTGTCCTTGTACGTCCCGCCGAACCAGTTGAGGATCGTCACCTCCTCGACCCCGGGGAGCTGCGCGATCCGCTCCCGATAGGCCTCGGGGATGAAGTTCGCGAGGGAGACCTTGTGCCTCACGACGACGCGATACATCCCCGGCCGCCCGACGGGTCCGCGTCGAGCGTCGCGAGGAGCGTGCCGAGGACGCAGATGACGAAGAAGGGGAGGACGATCGAGAGGATCGTCAGGATCGACCGGGTCCTCTTCCGGAAGAGGCTCCTGAAGACGTACGGGAGGTACTTCATCGTCTTGCGGCGAGGCCTACGCGACCTGCCGGAGCCCCTCCGTGATCGGGCGCTGCGCGGAGCGGATCGCCGGGACGAGCCCGGCGAAGAGGCCGACCGCGACCGTGACGCCGAGGCCGAGGAGGAGGACCTCCGGGAAGAGCCGGATGCCGGCTGCGAACGCTCCCATCGGGGAGTTGACGAGCCCCTCGCGGAATCCCGGGAGGAGGAGGACGAAGAGGCCCAGGCCGAGCCCGCCCCCGATCATCGAGAGCGCGAAGCTCTCGCCGAGGACGAGGCCGAGGACCTTCTCCTTCGTGAAGCCGAGGACGCGGAGGACCGCGATCTCGGTGACCCGCTCGCGGGCCGCCATCGCCATCGTGTTCGCGGCGATGAGGAGGATGACGACGCCGATGATCGTCGTGATCGAGCCGACGAGGAGCTTCACGTTGCCGAGCATCGAGACCCACATGCTCTGGAACTCCTTTTCCGTCTCGGTCCGGGTCGGGGCGGAGGAGTTCTCGAACATCGCGTCGAGCTGCTTCGGGATCCGCTCGGTGTCGGCGACGGAGGCGGTCTTCAGCCAGTACCAGCCGACGTAGCCCTTCACGCGCGGGAGGGCCTCCTCGACGGCGGCGTGGTGGAAGTAGACGCCGCTCTCGTCGGGCCCGGCGAAGACGGCGCGGACCGTCAGCTCGAGCGTGATCGGGTAGATGTCCCCCTTGAAGGAGACCTTCTGCCCGAGCCGCCAGCCGTAACGCTTCATCAGCTGCCGGCCGACGAGGAGACCGGAACGATCGCCCACCCAGTCGGCCTCGCTCCCCTCGACGACTTTCACCTCGTCGTAGACGCGGAGGAAGCGGTCGACGTCGGTCACGGAGAAGCGTGCGAACTGGTTCTTCGCCGACTGGTCGATGTACGCCCCCCCGAACCACTGCATCCGCACGGCCTCGGTGACGCCCGGGAGCGTCCGGATCTTCGGGTCGTAGGCGCCGGGGAGCCAGTTCGTGATCGAGACCTTGTGCCGGACGATGAGCCGGTACATCCCTTTCCCGCCCGAGGGGTCCGCCTCGAGGGCCCGAAGGAGCGTCCCGAGGAGGCAGATGACGAAGAGCGGCAGGACGATCGAGGCGATCGTCAGCGCCGAGCGCGTCCTCTTCCTCAGGAGGTTCTTCAGGACGAGCGGGAGGATCTTCATCGCCCTACTTCCCGGCGGCGATCGCCGCGGCCGCGGCGACCCCGATCTCCCCCTTCTCGCCCTTCGCGCGGACGTCCTCCTTGAGGACCCCCTTGTCGAGGTGGACGAGGCGGTGCGCCCGGGCCGCCGCCTTCGGGTCGTGCGTCACCATGACGATCGTCTTGCCGAACTCGGCGTGCAGCCGCTCGAGGAGGACGAGGATCTCCTCGCCCGACTTCGCGTCGAGGTCGCCCGTCGGCTCGTCGGCGACGAGGAGGGCCGGGTCGGTCGCGATGGCCCGCGCGATGGCCACGCGCTGCTCCTGCCCGCCCGAGAGCTGGCGCGGGTAGTGGTCCATCCGGTCCGTGAGGCCGACGACGCCGAGCGCCGTCTCCGCCTGCTTCCGCCGCTCCTTCTTCGAAAGGCGCGTCAGGAGGAGCGGCAGCTCGACGTTCTCGAACGCCGTGAGGACCGGGACGAGGTTGTAGAGCTGGAAGATGAACCCGACGTTCTCGCTTCGCCACTTCGCGAGGGCGCCCTCGC
>JAGOBQ010000417.1 GCA_017999215.1 Thermoanaerobaculia bacterium | reverse complement strand
CGGCTCGGTCGACTGGTCGGCCGTCAGGAGGCCGGAGGCGAGCTCGTCGCCGAGCCGGCCGCCCAGCTCCTTCACGAGCTCGAGGGCGTGCTCGGCCTGCTTGTCGAGGGCGAGGCGCATGCCGAAGCCGAACTCGGCGTTGTCCTCGAAGAGGGAGTTCGCCCAGGCCGGTCCGCGGCCGTCGCGGTTCACGGTGTAGGGCGTCGTCGGGAGGTTGCCGCCGTAGATCGAGGAGCAGCCGGTGGCGTTGGCGACGAGCATCCGGTCGCCGAAGAGCTGCGTCGCCAGCTTGATGTACGGGGTCTCGCCGCAGCCGGCGCAGGCGCCCGAGAACTCGAAGAGGGGCTGCATGAACTGCGAGTTCTTGACGTCGGCCTTCAGCTTCGTCCGGTCGGGCTCGGGGAGGTCGAGGAAGAACTTGAAGTTCTCGCGCTCGGCCTCGCGCAGCGGCGCCTGGGGAACCATGTCGAGGGACTTGTGCCGCGGGTTCGCCTTGTCCTTGGCGGGGCAGACGACCGCGCAGAGGTTGCAGCCCGTGCAGTCCTCCGGGGCGACCTGGATCGTGTACTTCATCCCCTTGAACTCGGGAGCGCGGTAGTCGACCGACTTGTAGGTGGCCGGCGCGTTCGCGAGCAGCGCGGGGTCGTAGACCTTGGCGCGGATCGCCGCGTGCGGGCAGACCATTGCGCACTTGTTGCACTGGATGCAGAGCTTCTCGTCCCAGGTCGGGATCTCGATGGCGATGTTCCGCTTCTCCCAGCGCGCCGTCGCCGTCGCGAACGTCCCGTCGACCGGGAAGGCCGAGACCGGGAGGAGGTCGCCCTTGTTCGCGAGCATGATCGCCGTGATCTTCTGGACGAAGTCCGGCGCCTCCTGCGGGACGATCGGGGGCATCTTCAGCTTCGAGGTCGCCGCGGCCGGGACCTTCACCTCGAAGAGGTTCGCCAGCGTCTGGTCGACCGCCTCGAAGTTCTTCCTCACGAGGTCGGCGCCCTTCTTGCCGTAGGTCTTCTCGATAGACTTCTTGATCTGGGCGATCGCCTCCTCGCGGGGGAGGACGCCCGAGATCGCGAAGAAGCAGGTCTGCATGATCGTGTTGATCCGGCGGCCCATGCCGGTCCGGTCGCCGACCTCGTAGCCGTCGATCACGTAGAAGCGGATCTTCTTGGCGAGGATCGCCTCCTGGACCTCGACGGGGATCCTGTCCCACACCTCGTCGGGGCCGTACGGGGAGTTCAGGAGGAAGACGGCGCCCGGCGCGGCGTACTCGAGGACGTCGTACTTCTCGAGGAAGCCGAACTGGTGGCAGGCCACGAAGCTCGCGGTCTTGACGAGGTAGGAGGAGCGGATCGGCTTCGGCCCGAAGCGCAGGTGCGAGATCGTGATCCCGCCCGACTTCTTCGAGTCGTAGACGAAGTAGCCCTGCGCGTAGTTGTCCGTCTCCTCGCCGATGATCTTGATCGAGTTCTTGTTCGCGCCGACGGTGCCGTCGGCGCCGAGGCCGAAGAAGACGCCGCGGGTCACGCCGGCGGGCTCGGTGTCGAAATCGGGGTCCCACTTGAGCGAGAGGTGGGTCACGTCGTCGACGATGCCGACGGTGAAGCCGCGCTTCGGCTTCGCCTGCGTCAGCTCGTCGAAGACCCCCTTGACCATCGCCGGCGTGAACTCCTTCGAGGCGAGCCCGTAGCGCCCGCCGACGACCTTCGGCTCGACGGCGAACGGCGACGTGCCGTCCTCGCGCGCGTTGCGGAGGACCGTGACGACGTCCTGGAAGAGCGGCTCGCCGACCGAGCCGGGCTCCTTGGTCCGGTCGAGGACCGCGATCGCCTTCACCGTCTTCGGGAGCGCTCCGAGGAAGGCCGACGCGTCGAAGGGACGATAGAGGCGGACCTTCAGGACGCCGACCTTCTCGCCCTTGCCGAGGAGGAACTCGACCGTCTCGTGCGTCACGTCGGCGCCCGAGCCCATGATCACGATGACCCGCTCGGCTTCCGGGTGGCCCACGTAGTCGAAGAGGTGGTAGGCGCGTCCCGTCAGCTTCGCGAACGCGTCCATCGCGTCCTGGACCTTGCCGGCGCAGGCGTCGTAGAACGGGTTGCACGCCTCGCGGGCCTGGAAGAAGCAGTCGGGGTTCTGGGCCGAGCCGCGCAGGACCGGCGCGTCGGGCGTGAGAGCCCGCTTCCTCTGGGCCGAGACGAGGTCCTCGCTCACCATGGCGAGGAGGTCGTCGTTGCCGAGCAGCTCGATCTTGGAGACCTCGCTCGACGTCCGGAAGCCGTCGAAGAAGTGGATGAACGGGAGCTTCGCCATCAGCGTCGCCCGGTGGGCGACGGCGGCGAGGTCGTGCGCCTCCTGGGGGTTGCTCGAGGCGAGCATCGCGAACCCGGTCTGGCGGCAGGCCATGACGTCGGAGTGGTCGCCGAAGATCGAGAGCGCGTGAGTCGCCACGCAGCGCGCCGAGACGTGCATGACGAACGGCGTCAGCTCACCGGCGATCTTGTACATGTTCGGGATCATCAGGAGGAGGCCCTGCGACGCCGTGAACGTCGTCGTCAGCGCTCCCGCCTGCAGCGCCCCGTGGACCGCGCCCGACGCGCCGCCCTCGGACTGCAGCTCCGACACCAGGGGGACGGTCCCCCACACGTTCTTGCGGCCCTGGGCGGACCACTCGTCGGAGAACTCGCCCATCGTGGATGACGGGGTGATCGGATAGATCGCGATCACCTCGCTGACCCTGTGGGCGACCGAGGCGACTGCCTCGTTCCCGTCCAGGGTGACCATCGGTCTCGTCGTCATGAAGACATCCTCCTGTGGGATCGCGCGCGGGCAACGTAGGGCCCGCCGCGGCCCGTGCATCATCTCTCTCGCGCGCGTTCCTTGGAATCGGGTAAAGGCACCGGAATGGTCCTGGGAAGGGATCTCGACTGATGTGTTTTCATCAGGCGACACCGGGAGAGAATCGCGCGATGCCGACGCACCGGCTCCTCCGGCGGGGAGACGCCGCCTTCGCCGTGGCGCTCTTCGTCTCGCTGGCCGCCCTCTCGTGGCTGCGCTGGGCTTCGTTCCAGGGGGACCTGAACCGCGAATGGACCGTGCCGATGCGCCTGGCGGCGGGGGAGAGGCTCTGGTCGGAGGTCGGCTACTACTACGGGCCGCTCGCGCCGCACGCGGTGGCGGCGGCGTTCCGTCTCTTCGGGGCGACGGTGGCGACGTACGTCGGCTTCGCGCTCCTTTCGGCCGCGGCGACGCTCACCGCGCTCCTCGCCGCCGGGCGCCGGATCCTCGGGCCCGCGGCGAGCGCCGGCGCGACGGCCGTCGCGGTGGGCGTCCTCGCGTTCGCGCCCGAGAACGGAGCGTTCGCGGCCCCGTACGCGATGGCCGCGCTCCTCGCGGTCGGCCTCGTCTGGGGCGCGTTCCTCGCGGCCGCCTCCGGCCGTGCCGCTCTCGCCGGGCTCCTCGGCGCGCTCGCCCTCCTCGCCAAGCCCGAGACTCTTCCCGCCCTCCTCGGCGTCGCGCTCGCGGCCGGGACGTGGCGGAGCGCCGTTCGGGTCGTGGGAACGGCCGGCGTCCTCTCGGCCGCCGGCTACGGCTTCACGATGGCGGGGATCCCCGTCGGCGACCTCGTCTCCTACGGCCCCCTCCGCCACTTCGTCATGCCGCCGGAGTTCCGAGAGCTCTACCTTCGGATCTCCGGCCTCCACCCCTCCCTCCTTCCTCGCGGCGTCGGCGGGCTCCTGGCCGGCGCCGCGCTCCTCGGCGGCTGGGCCCTCTGCGCGGCGGCGCTCGTGGCGCGGAAGGGAGCACGCGCGGCGGCCGGAGGCGCGCTCGCCCTGGCCGGCCTCCTCGTCGGCGCGGTCGTCCTCAGGGAGCCCGTCGTGACGACCGGGGTCCGTGGCCTCCCTCTCCTGGCGGCGCTCGCCGCGCTCGCCGCCGCGGCCGACCTGCGCCGCGGGGAGCGGGAGGCCCGCCTCCCTCTCGCGGCGGCGCTCGTCGGCCTCGCGTTCGCGTGGCGGACGGCGCTCTGGACCGTCCCGGCGTTTCCCTACGCGCCCCTCGGAGCCGTCTCCACGCTCCCGGCGGTGGCCTGGCTCCTGGCCTGCCGCACCCCGGCGGCGGCGGCGCCGGAGGCGCGACGG
Source organism: Thermoanaerobaculia bacterium (assembly GCA_017999215.1). GTDB lineage: Bacteria > Acidobacteriota > Thermoanaerobaculia > UBA5066 > UBA5066 > UBA5066. Next base: position 319 of record JAGOBQ010000417.1, on the reverse strand, counting down.
CGAGGAGCGCTCCTCGCGGTCGTCCCGCTTCTCCTCGCGCCCGTCCTGTTCCTCCCGCGTCTCGTCGAGTTCTACCGCGCGCCGCGGACCGAGGTGGCCGGTCCCGCCGGGCGATGGTTCCTTCCCGGCGACCAGGGGGCGCTCTTCTCGCGCCTGGCGGCCCACCTTTCGAAGGCCGGCGTCCGCGACCGCGACCTCGCCGTCCTCCCCGAGGCGGGGGCGCTCTCCTTCCTCCTGGGCGTGCGCAGCCCGCTCCGGTTCGCGCACGTGCTGCCCGGCTGCGTGGACGACCGGGTCGATGGGGCGCTGGCCGAAGGGG
>JAGOBQ010000416.1 GCA_017999215.1 Thermoanaerobaculia bacterium | reverse complement strand
CCTCCGGCTCGCGGACGTCGCGCAACCAGGCCCCGCTCGTCTTCGAGCTCGAGCAGGCGACCTACCTCTGCGGCCTCGTGGCCGGACGGATGTCGCGGACGGCGAAGGCCGGGATGGTCGGCGGCGTCGAGATCCCGTCGATCAAGTCGACGTTCCTCGCGTTCGAGGCCGGCCTGAGGGCCGGGAACCCGGGCGCGAAGGCGACGGCCGTCTTCACCGGCTCCTTCGAGGACGTGGCCGGCGCGAAGACGGCTGCCCTCGCCCTCATCGACGGCGGCAGCGACTTCCTGTTCCACAACGCGAACGCCGCCGCGCTCGGCGTCTTCGCCGCGGCGACCGAGCGGGGCGTCTACGCCTTCGGCGCGAACCGGGACCAGAGCTCCGTCTCGCCGAGCGTCCTCGCGTCGGCGGTCATCGATCTCCCCCGCGCGTTCGTCGAGGCGGCGCGGCGGGTGAAGGAAGGGCGATTCGACGGCACGCCGATCCGCTACGGCCTCGAGAGCGGCGTCGTCTCGTTCGTCTGGAACCCGGCGCTCCTGGGCCGCGTCCCGGCACCCGTCGTCGACGAGGTGGACCGGGCGAAGGAGAAGATCGTCTCCGGGGAGATCGTCGTCCCGCGAGGGAACTTCTGACGGTCGCTCCGGAGAGGCCGGCGACGCCCGGATGAGCGACCCCGGCGCCGCGCTCGAGCTGGCCGGGATCCGAAAGGCGTTCGGCTCCGTCCAGGCTCTCGACGGAGCCCGGCTCACGATCCGCCCGGGCGAGCTCCACGCGCTCCTCGGGGAGAACGGGGCCGGGAAGTCGACCCTCGTCGCGATCGCCGCCGGCCTCCTCCGCGCCGACGGCGGCACGGTCCGGCGAAACGGAGAGGTCCTCCCGGCGGAGGATGCGCGGGCCGCCCGGCGTGCCGGGATCGCCCTCCTGCCGCAGCACGACCTCCTCGTCGAGGCCGCGACGGTCGCCGACAACCTCGCCCTCCTCGATCCCGCCGCGCCGCCCATCGAATCGAGGAGGGCGCGTCGCGCGCGCGTCGCCCGGCTCGAGGAGCGTCTCGGGCTCGAGCTCGGCCCGCCCGACGCACACGTGGGCCACCTCCCGGTCGGGGTGCGGCAGCGGATCGCGGTGGCCGGAGTCCTCCAGTCCGACCCGGGGGTCCTCGTCCTCGACGAGCCGACGGCCGTCCTCTCGCCGCAGGAGACGAGCGCCCTCTTCCGGTCGCTTCGGGCACGGGTCGCCACGGGGCGCGCCGTTCTCCTCATCACGCACCGGCTGGCCGAGGTCTTCGAGGGCGCGGACCGCCTGACGCTCCTCTCCCGCGGGCGGACGCTCCTCGAGGCAGACGTCTCCGCGACGACGCCCGAGGCCGTCGGGGCGCTCCTCCTCGGCGGGGCCGAGCTCTCGTCCCGTTCCGAGCGGCTCCGCGCCGCGCCCCCGTCGGACGATTCCGTCCCCGCGCTCGGCGTCGAGGCGCTCCTCCCCGCCGGCTTCGCCGGCCCGCCCGCCTCGTTCGAGGTCGCCGCCGGCACCGCCCTCACGCTCCTCGCGGTGGACGGGAACGGCGCCGACCTCGTCGGCTCCGCGATCGCGGGGGTGCGGCCCGCCCGCGGACGGCTCCGCCTCGCCGGGCGGACCGTGCCGCCGGGCGACCCGCGCGCCTTCCGCGCCGCCGGCGGCGCGTTCATCCCGGCCGACCGGCGGGCCGAGGGGCTCGTCCCGGGACTCTCTCTCGCGGAGAACCTCTTCCTCCGCAATCCTCCGGGACGCCTCGCGATCGACCGCGCCGCGCTCGCCGCCGCCGCCGAGGAGCGACTTCGCCGCTTCGGCGTCCGGGCGCGCGGCCCCTGGGCGAAAGCCGACGAGCTGTCGGGCGGGAACCAGCAGAAGCTCCTTCTCGCGCGGGAGCTGGAGCCGCTTCCACGCCTCCTCGTCGCCGTGCACCCCACGCGCGGCCTCGACCTCGCCTCCGCCGCGGACGTCCGGGCCCGCCTCCTCGACGCGACCCGCGCGGGCGCGGGCATCCTCGTCGTCACGGCCGATCCCGACGAGGCGCTCGAGCTCGGGGCGCCGATCCGGGTCGTCTATCGCGGCGCGCTCTCGCCTCCGCTCGCGGCGACGACGCCGCTCTCCGAGCTGGGCCGGAGGATGGCGGGGCTCGCGCCGTGAAGCTGTCCGCCGTCCTCGCCGTCGCCGCCGGCACGCTCGCCGCCGCGGCTCTCCTCGTCCTCGCCGCCGGCGCCTCGCCGGCCGAGGCGTTCCTCGCCCTCTTCCGGGGGGCCGCCGGCTCGACGGCCGCGCTCGGGGAGACCCTCGCCCGCTCCACCGGGCTCGTCCTGACAGCCCTCGGCGCCGTCGTCGCGTTCCGTGCCGGGGTCCTGAACATCGGACTGGAAGGGCAGTTCCTCGCGGGGGCCGCCGCGGCCGCCGCGGCGGGGCCCCTCTTCCCCGACGCCCCGCTGGCCGCCCGCTCGGCGGTCCTCCTCGCGGCGCCTCTCGCCGGGGCGCTGCAGGCCGCCCCCGCCGCCTGGCTGGCCGAGAGGCGGCAGGTCCCGGCCGTCCTCTCGACGATCCTCCTGAACCTCGTCGCCGCGGCCGGCGTGACGTGGCTCGTGCGCGGCCCGCTCCGCGATCCGTCGGGCGACTATCCGCAGAGCCGCGCGCTCGCCGACGCCGCCCTCCTCCCGCCGCTGGCCTCCGGGTCGCGGGCGACCGCGGCCGTACTCCTCGCCCTCCTCCTCGCGGCCGCCGCCGCGTTCCTCCTCGCGCGGACGCCGCTCGGCCTCGCGCTCCGCGCGGTCGGAGAGGCGCCTCGCGCCGCCCGCGCCGCCGGCCTGCCGGACGTCCGCCTGCGCGTCGGGGCGTTCCTCTCGTCCGGGGCCCTCGCGGGCCTCGCCGGGGGGCTCGAGGTGCTCGCCCTGACCGGGCGGCTCTACGACCCGTACACGGCCGGAGTCGGCTACGCCGGGATCGCCGCGGCTCTCCTCGGCGGCATGTCGCCGCTGGGCGGGGCCGCGTCGGGGCTCCTCTTCGCCGCCCTCGGCGCCGGCTCGAGCGCGCTCCAGCGGGACGCCGGCGTCCCGTCCTCGCTGGCGTCGATCGTCCCCGCCCTCGCGGTGCTCGCCCTCCTCCTCGTCCGGGGAGGACGGAGGGAGAGATGACGGGATTCGTCGAGATCGCCCTCCTGCTCGCCGCTCCCCTCCTCCTCGCCGCGACGGGCGAGCTCCTCCTCGAGCGCTCGGGCTCGATCCAGATCGGCCTCGAGGGAACGATGCTGTTCGGGGCCTGGGTCGCGTTCGCCACCGGGCGCGCCGGACTGCCGGCCTGGGGCGGCCTCCTCTCGGCGGCCCTCGCCGGCCTCGGCGCCGGCCTCCTCTTCGCGCTCTTCGCCGTCGTACGTCGCGCCGACCCGATCCTCGTCGGCACCGTCTGGAACCTCCTCGCTCTGGGCGCGACGGCGTTCGCCTATCGGCTCGGCGCCGGCGAGACGGGCTCTGTCCTCGAGGTCGCGGTCCTCCCCCGCGGCGTCCTCGGCCTCCCCGACGTCGTGGCGGCGAGCCTTCTCGCCCCGCTCCTCCTTCACGTCTGGCTCACCCGGACGCGCGCCGGCCTCCGCCTCTCGGCCGCGGGAGAGAATCCGGAGGCGCTCCGCTCCCTCGGCCTCTCGGTCGTCGCCGTGAGGAGCGGCGCCGCCGCCGCGTCCGGCGTCCTCGGCGCGCTGGGAGGTGCCGTGCTCGTCCTGACCGTCTCGCCCACCTTCGTCGAAGGCGTCACCGCCGGCCGCGGGTTCCTCGCGCTCGCGCTCGTCGTCTTCGCGCGCTGGCGGCCGCTCGCCCTCCTCCCGGCCGCGCTCCTCCTCGGGGGCGTCACGGCCCTGCAATACCGCCTCCAGGCGGAAGGCTTCGGCCTCCCCTACGCGCTCTTCCTCGCGCTCCCCGGCCTGGTCGCGCTCGCCGCGCTCGCCCTCGCCTCCGCTCGCGGCGGGGCGCCGAAGGCGCTCGGGAGCCCCGCACCGTGACGACGGCCCGCCGCCCGCCCTATGCCGTCCTCGCCGGCTACTACGACGAGGTCTACGGTCTCTGGCGCGACCTCCTCGGCCCCGCGCGCGACGAGATCCTCCGGGTGCACCGCGTCCGATTCGAGACGCTCCTGGACGTCGGCTGCGGGAGCGGGTGGCAGAGCCTCGAGCTGGCCCGCCGCGGCGCGCGCGTCGTCGCCGTCGACCCGGCGCGCCCGTTCCTCGCCCCCCTGCGCGCGATCTCGAGGCGCGAGCGGCTCCCGATCGACGTGCGTCATGGAGACGTCCTCTCTCTCCCTCTCGAGGAGGGCGAGGCGTTCGACCTCGCGCTCGCGACGTTAGACGTCCTGAACCACCTCGACCGCCACGAAGAGCTCGCCCCGGCCCTGGCGGGAGTCGCGAAGGCCCTTCGTCCGGGCGGGCACCTCCTCTTCGACCTGAACACCCCGG
>JAGOBQ010000415.1 GCA_017999215.1 Thermoanaerobaculia bacterium | reverse complement strand
GCTCTACGGGCCGCCGAGCCCCGTTCTCGAAGCGTTCGGGATCCCGATCGCCCTCCGCTCCCTTTCGCGGCCGCTCCCCGAGGGGGAGTCGCAGGAAGCTCTCGACCAGGCCGCCTTCTCCCGCTCCGACCCGGTGATCCGCGAGTCGTGGCGGGCCCTCGACGACGCGGCCGTCCGGACGAACGCCTACTCGCGGACGGCGCTCCTCCTCGAGTCGGTCGCCCGGACGACCGGCGATCAGCCGCTCCGCGCCGCCGTCGCCGAGTACGCACGGCGGTTCGCCTTCCGCCACCCGACGACGGAGGACTTCCTCGACGTCGTCGGCGAGGTGGCGGGAGAGGAGGCGCGGGCGCTGCTCGAGCGGGGTTGGGCCTCGGCCGGCCCTGCCGACTACGCCGTCACGAAGGCCGAGACCGCCCGGACGCGCCCGCCCGCCGGCTGGATCGGAGAGGGGCCCCGGAGGGCGTGGGCGCCGCCGGTCGACGAAAGAGGCGCGTGGGAGTCGACGGTCGTCGTCCAGCGTCTCGGCGAGGTGGCGTGGCCCGTGGAGGTGGAGCTCCGGTTCGAGGGGGGCCACGTCGTGAAGCGAAATTGGGACGGGCGCGGCGAATGGATCCGCTATCGCGCCACGGGGCCGAGGCTCCTCTCGGCCGTCGTCGACCCGGGCCGCGCCTGCCTCCTCGACGTGAACCGGCTGAACGACGGCCTCGCCACGTCGCCCGACCGGACCCCCGCCCGCGCCCTCGGCCACCGGCTCCGGTTCCTCGCGCAGAACCTCCTCGAGCTCTTCGCGCTCGTCGCGACGCTGCCGGGAGTCGTGCGGTGAAGGGAGATGCGCTCCCCGTCCTCTGGGCGAAGGGACTTCTCGCCGCCGCGCGGACCTGGCAGGCGCTCCTGCTCGCGCTCGCGCTGAACGCCGCCCTCGCGCTCCTCGTGACCGCGCCGCTCGCCTCGCGCCTTCACGACCTCCTCGACGAGCGGCCGACGGCCGCGCCCCTCGCGAAGGGGTGGGACGTCGTCCTCGGCGCGCATCTCCTCCGCGCCGAGCCGGGTCTCCTCGGCGAGAGGGACCGCCTCGACGCGCTCGGGCGCGGGGAGCTCCCGCTCGAGGAGCTGCCGAGACTCTCGGGGCCGCTCGCGGGCCTCCTCGCCGCGGGCCTGCTCCACGCGGCGCTCTCGGCCCTCCTCGCGGGGGGCTTCGCCGGGCGGTTCGCGGCCGAGCGAGACCGCGGGAGCCTCGGCGCCTTCCTCGCCGACGTCGTCCGGCTCGGGCTCCCGTCGCTCTTCCTCGGGCTCCTCGGCCTCGGCGCGATCGTCGGGGCGTTCTACCTCTTCGTGGAGCTCCCGCGCGCCGCGACGCTCTCGCCGGACCTCCGCTGGGACTGGGAGCGGACGGGGCTGTCCCTCCTCCGCCTCGGCGCCTTCCTCTTCGCGGCCGGGGCGGTCCGGGCCGTCGTGGCCCAGTCGCGCGCCGCCCTCGGCCTGTCGCGTTCCGCGAACCCGCTCGCCGCGCTCGGCGCGGGCCTCGGGTTCGTCCTCGGCCGGCCCGTGAAGGCGCTCCTCCTCGAGGTCGCGTTCGGCGCGACGGCCCTCCTCCCGCTCGGGCTCTGGCTGCTCTTCGCACCGTCCGTAGGCGGCGGCGACCTCCGTCTTCTCGCCCTCCTCGTCGCCGGCCAACAGGTCATCGTCCTCCTCCGGATCACCGCGCGCGCCGCCCACCTCGGAGCCGCCTCCGCCTGGATGCGCGGAGCGCGCGAGGCGTCCCGCCCCGCGCCTGCGAAGATCGAGCCGTGATCGCGCTCCGGACGAGGACCCCCGACGCGTGGGCCGTGCGGGCCGCGGCGCGCCTCCCCGACCTCGTCGCCGACCACGCGGCGTGCGAGCTGCAGGCCGCCGTCTTCGCCCTCGCCCTCGTCGGGCGCTACCCGGGAGACGCGCTGCTCGTCGACCGTCTCTCGGCCCTCGCCGCGGAGGAGCTGCGCCACTTCCGGAAGGCGATGCGCGAGGCGCGGCGGCTCGGCGCGAAGGTCGGGACGCGCCGCGCGAACGCCTACGTCTCGACGCTGCGGGCCGCCTGCCGCGCCGGACGCGAGCCGGAGCAGGGGCTCGACCTCCTCCTCTGCGGCGCCCTCGTCGAGGCGCGGAGCCACGAGAGGTTCCTCGCGCTCGTCCCGCGGCTCGCCGCGGAGCCGCGCCTCGCGAAGCTCTACGTCGAGCTCGCCGCCGCCGAGGAGAGGCACGGGCCGGCGTACCTCGAGCTCGCCGAGCGGCACGCGGGGAGCGCGGCGACGGCGGCCCGGCTCGAGGAGCTCCTCGACGTCGAGGCGCGTGCGATCGCGGGCGCGCCGGCCTCGCCGGTCGCCGTCCACTCGGGCGGGTGATCGACCTCGGCCTTCAGTCCGCCTCGCCGTCCGGCAGCGGGTGACGGGCGATGACGTACTCCTCGACGGGTCGCCCTCCGACGAGGTGCTCGTCCATGATCCTGTCGAGGACCGCCGGATCGCAGGCCCGGTACCAGACCCCCTCGGGGTAGACGACGGCGATCGGCCCCCCTTCGCAGACCCGAAGGCAGCCGACCCGGGTCCGGAGGACGCCTCCCTTCTCCGAGAGGCCCCGTCGCTTCAGGCCGTCCTTCAGGTGCGTCCACGCGGCCATCGCGCGCTCCGCGTCGGCGCACTTCGGGTTCTCGCGGTCCGCGCAGAGGAAGACGTGCCGGCGGGCGACGTCGACGCCGATCTTCTCGAGCTTGCGGGCGATGCTCTCGGCCTCTCCGCGCGGCGTTTCGTCCATGGCGCCCTCCGTCGGGCGGGAAGTGTAGGCGAGCCTCGGTGTGCCGCGACGCCACGGCGCGCCCGACGGGGCCGGCCGGCGCCCCGGTATAGACTTCCCGGACTCTCCGGAACTCCCGACCCAAGGAGATGGCGATGGGCCTCCTGAAGGACTTCCTCCGGATCGACGCCGACCGGCGCTCCGCCCTCGCGACGGTGCGACAGGAAGCGCAGTCTCACCGGCTTCGGATCGAGGAGCTCGGCGCGGAAGCGCGGCGCAAGCGGGACGAGATCGGGATGCTGGAGGAGGAGCTCCGCCGGCTCGCCGAGGACGTGGCCCGGACGGAAGAGCTGCTCCTCGACCTCGAGGCGCGCCGCGAAGCCCACGACCGCGACACCCACGAGCGCAAGGTCGACGCGGTTCGTTCGGGCCTCGCGCACGACCGCGCGGACGGGTACCGGATCGCGGAGGAGTTCCGGCAGCTGCGCAGCGGCTTCGAGGGGGAGCGCGCGCGCCTCCTCGCCGAGGCCGACACCGGCCGGATGATGGACAACTACTTCCAGATCGAGTCGTTCCTGAAGGACACCGGGACGCCGATCCCCGACGCGGCCCGCAAGGCGCTGATGAAGGAGCGGCAGGACCTGATGGCGCGGATCGGGCCGCTCGTCGCCCCGCCTCCGGCGCCCGACGGGGTCTTCAAGGCGACCGTCGTCTACTCGACGCTCGAGGAGGGCGAGGCGACCGCCGTCGTCGCGGTCGGCCTCCCCGACGAGGGCGAGCCCTCGGGGCCGCACGACCTCGCGGCCCTCCTCTTCTACGGGTCGTACGCGTCGGTCGTCGAGAAGATCGGCCCCGGAGTGCCCCGTCCGCGCCGCGCGGACGGCATCGTCGTCTACGAGCAGCCGGCCGGCTCCCGCCCCGCCGACGAGGTCGCCCTCGACCTCTTCCTCGCCCTCGCGGACGGCCTGCGAAAGGCCGCCGCGGCGCCCGGCGTCCCGCGGCACCTGACCGGAGTCCTCCTCGAGCCCGAGATCGCTTCGGCGGTCTTCCCCCGCGGCGAAGCCCGCGGCATCTGACCGGAGGCTGCCATGACCGTGAAGTGGATCGGCGACGCCGCCCAGGAGCTCGGACTCTCCCCTCTCGACGCCGTCGAGATCCTCGCGTCGCGCCAGGAGTACCCGATGAACGGGCTGCTGGACGAGGACCGGTTCAAGACCCTCCGGCTGATGCGCGGAAGCAAGCGGCTCGAGACGTCCGGCTCCCAGCCGATGCCGGTTCCCGATCGCCTCGCCTCCCCCTCGACGGTCCCGATCCCGACGCCTCCGCAGCCGGCGCCCGCCGCCCCCCCCGTCGCGCCGGCCTTCCGCGCGGTTACGCCGCCGCCGCCCGTCCCGGAGCCGTTCACACCGGCGCCGCCGCCCGTCCGACCGCCTGTCGGCGAGCGAACGTCCGTGACGGCGCCGCTCCAGACCATCCCGGCGCGCGAGGGAGAGAAGACGGTCATCCTCTCGCCGATCGAGCCGAAGGACTGAGCCCGGGGCCGCCCGGCGGGCGCCGCCGCGAGGCCGTTTCTCCTCGGCGGCGCGCGGCTCAGGAACCGCGGTCCGCCCGGCCTCCCGGGGCCGGCGCCAGGAGCTCCCTCACCTCGCGCGCGAGCTCGAGGCACCAGGTCAGGCCCGGCGACTCGATCCCGACGAG
>JAGOBQ010000414.1 GCA_017999215.1 Thermoanaerobaculia bacterium | reverse complement strand
GAGCCGGACCCTCCACGCCCGGGCAGGGGAGTACCAGCAGGCGGCCTACCAGCGGCAGGCGGCGCAGCGGCTCCTCGCCCAGCTCGAAGAGTACGGCGGGGCCATGCTCTGCGATGGCGTCGGCCTCGGGAAGACCTACGTCGCCACCACCCTCCTCGTCCACTACGCCAACACCTGGCGCGACCAGCGGAAGGATGACCCCGACAGCCTCCTGACCGACCCGTTCCGGGTCACCATCCTCGCCCCGAACTCGGTCGTCAGCACGTGGCGACGCGAGGCCATCCCGCCTCTCGCGGCGTTCGGCGTCCCCTTGGCCACCATCCGGGTGGTCTCGCACACCAAGCTCTCGCGGATCTCGAAGGCCAGCGCGGTTCTCGAGCGTCCGGGCCACGGCGCCCTCTCCGACCTTGAGCACCTCCTTCTCTCCGATCTCGTCGTCGTCGACGAGGCCCACAACTTCCGGTCGGTGGCCGCACGCCGCACCGTCGTCCTGCGCGACCTGCTCCGCCTTCAGCCCCGCCGCGAGGTCCGGCGCAAGGTCGTCCTCCTAACCGCCACTCCGGTCAACAACTCCCTCGACGACCTGATGCAGGAGTCGGCACTCCTCTTCTCGAAGCCTCTCTGGCTCAGCGACGCCGCTACGCCCGAAGGGTATCGGCGCCAGGCCGTCAAGGAGATCCACGACCGCTGCGAGCGAGCCAGGAGGACGCGGGGTACGAGGGGCGACCTACTCTCCCTCGCCGTCCACGGCCAGCCCGACGCCCGCTTCTCCTTCGCGAACGACTTCCGCGACGACCTCGACTTCGGCCCGAACGTCCAGCGGATCGGCGACTACCTCAAGGAGCAGAACAAGGCGCTCCAGACGCTCCAGCAGGCCGTCCGGGACGCCGCCGCCAGCGGGACTCCCCGGCCGGTTTCCACCACCGTGACGCGGGTCGCCGAGGATCTGCTCGACCGCGTCGTCGTCCAGCGCTCCCGGGCCCTCTGCAAGGAGATCGAGAAGCTCCAGGGGTCCAGCCTCGAGCTCCTCTTCCGGGCCGATGCCGGCCCCCCCGAGAGGCTCTCCTACAGCGACGAATACGACGGCATTCGCGACGTCCTCGCGGGCTTCCTGCCGCTTTTCGACTTCAACCACAGCCGCGCCGCGACGACCCCTTCCGCCGTCAACCCTCTCAGCCTCAAGGTCTACATGTGGTTCGACGTCCGGGAGGGGATCAAGGGGCCGGACGAGGTCTCTTCGGTCGTCGGCCTCCAGCGCATCCTCGTCCTGAAGCGGCTCGAGAGCTCTCCCATCTCGTTCCTCATCACCCTCCTTCGCCTCGCCGCGCTCCACGCCCGCCGGCTCGAGCAGCTCCTCACGCTCTGCGGAGAGGCAGGCGACCGTGCCAGGGCCTCGCGGCTCCAGGGGGAGATCGACGCCCTTCTCGCCGACCGGCAGGCGCTGGAGCTCGACAAGATCCGGTCCCTCGTCACGGGCGACGGGGCAAGGGAGCCGCGGAACGGCTTCCTGAAAGCCCTCTCGAAGGCCTATTCCGCAGCGCGCCCCGCGGCGGCTGAGGAAGACGAGAACCCCGAGCAGCCTGAGCTTCCCGGCATCGACGACGACGCTTCCCAGGACGCACGCGCAAAGCTCGACCGGCTCTGGGGCCTGCGCGAAGACCTCGTTCGCGACTTCGGCACCCTCCTTGGCGTCACCCCGGGCCTCGCCGACGTCGTCTTTGGCCGGTTCGCGAGGGCCGAGTGGCCGCGGAGGTTCACGGCCGGGGGCGACGACATTGACTGGCCTCGGTCTGCGGCCTGGGGCATGCGCCTCGTGGCCGACGCGAAGATCCGGGCGCTCGTCTCGCGGCTTCTCCTCGCTCGGCGCGCAGGACAGAAGGCGATCGTCTTCTCCCAGTTCAGCGACACCCTCGCCTACCTCCGTTCGGTGCTGGAAGCCACCCGCGCCTTCGCCGATGCAGACTGGCGCGGTGTCCTGCCCGCCTTCGGCTTTCCGCGTCTCACGGCTCGGGAGGTCTCCGCGCTCATTGGCGCGGCGAGCTTCGTCTCCGGCGACACCGACGGCCGGGACGACGTCGTCAACGCCTTCGCCCCCTTCTACCGCATCGGGCCGTTCCCCCCCTCCACCGAGGGGGCCGACGCGCAGGAGAAGAGCGACCTGCTCACCGGGTGGGAGGAAGCCTGGAAGGCTGCCCTCGCCCGACCCGTCGACGTTCTCTTCTCGACCGACGTTCTCGCCGAGGGGGTCAACCTCCAGGACGCCGCCGTTCTCGTGAACTACGACGTCCACTGGAACCCCGTCCGGATGATCCAGCGGACCGGGCGAATCGACCGGCGCCTCAACCCCCGCATAGAGAAGGGCGTCTCGTTCCCCGGGCTCGAAGCCCTTGCCCGCTCCGCGGGAGCGGCGGCCCCCGTCTACTGGTGGGCCGGACGCGAGCGCGAGGCCCCGCTCACTGTCAACATGATTCTCCCCGACGAGCTGGAGGCCGAGCTCCTCCTACGGGAGCGGATCTCCATGAAGACGCTCGCCATCGACTTCACGCTCGGCCTCGAGCAGGGGACCGGGGCCGAGGCGGACTGGATGGCGGGATACCGCTACCACGGAGTCTCCAGCTTGAATGCCTTCCAGAAGGACCGCGCCATCGAGCTCGTCGCGGGCCACCACGAGCGGCTTTCCCGCGCCTTCAAGGACCTGGGCGTCCTGCCCGGCTGGGCCGAGAACCTGAACGGCTGGTTCCGGAGCGGGAACGGCACCCCGCTTTCACCTCTCGTCGGCAGGGCGCTTCTCGGCCGGAGCATAGGAGAGCTGGAGCGGTTCAGCCGGTACCTCGAGCCCGGGGAGAAGGACGGCGTGCCCCACTGGTTCTGGGCCGAGAAGCGTCCGGGCGACTCCATTTTCGACGGGTGGCTCATTCTCGACGGGCGACCCGAGAACTTCCCTCCGCACCCGCGCCGCGACATTCCCTTTCACGACAACGTCGCGACGCCGGTCCACGCGGCACACCTGCTCGGAGCCGTCGAGTACCTCGAAGCCGATCCCGGCCTCCTCGAACTACCCGGGCGCGAGTTCGGTCGATCCCTGCAACAGGGAGCGAGTGCCCTTGCCGCCCCGAAGCTCGGCACAGACGACGACCGCAAGCGGATCGTCATCCGCGACTTCTTCATCCTCCAGCTACCACGATTCGAGGCGTCCGCGGGCTCTGCTCGGCAGACGCCTGTTGAGGCCGAGCCTGCTACTCCTCCCGGGAGGACCCACGCGTGATGGAGCCCGAAATGCTGACCAGCGATGAATTCGTCCAGTTCGTTCTGACCGGGAAAGAACCCTCCACACCTACTTCCGAGAAAGCGAAGGAGGCAGCGCTTCCGGAAGGCTTCGAAGGGTTCGAGACAGTGCGACAAGAGGCTCCGACGCAGGTGAGCGCTACGGCAACGTTCGCTCGGCGACTCCTCCTCGCCGCGGGCTTCGGTCTCGACGAAAACGTACGGCGGGAGAGCGTGATCCGAAGCGGGGATGCGGTAGCTCGAAACCTCCCGGACCGCGTCTCTTACTGGCCCAAGACCTCGGCTCGGCCCTATCAGACGCTTCTCTGCGAGACGGCTCTGACGCACAAGCAGCTTCTCGCCATACCAGCGTTTCGAACCCGCTCCTTGGCCCACCTCGACATCGTCGAGGACGCGCTAGCCCGGCTAGTCAGTGAAGCCCTAGAGGGCTTCCAGCGAGGAGGTGAGGGCGTCACCGCGAGCGTCCGGAAGGGATCCAAGGAAGAAACGCTCTGCGTCGTCTCAATCGTGGACGAGCGGGAAACAACCCCTGTCCGGCTCGTCTGCTTCGGTACCCAGAACCGGACGACCCATGGGCTGGAGACCTTTCACATCACCGAGCAGGCGCAACTCTGGGACCGCCATCTGGCGCAGGAACACCTGAATCTCATCTACGAGCGGCAGTTCAGGAAACTGGCAGGGCCGAACTGGCAGGAGGCTTTCACCAGCACGGAAGAGCGAAGGCAGGCTGAGAAGCTTCTGGACGTCTGTACGAGGAAGCGGCCTAGCGAGGATGACATTGCCGAGTCAGTGCTCGACCTTCTCGACCTAGTCGCTAAGGGCTTCGGCTTGCGGAAGCGACCAGGTACTGGGCGCAGGCTCCAAGCGTTTGAGTTGCCTCCCGATCACGACATCGGCGTCAATCCTGAGGATCGCGAGAAGGAGTTCAAGGGAAGGAACCCCTTCGCCGGTGTCACGCTTCGGGATGAGAGGAACCGGCTCCTTGGCTACATCGTCTACCCGCTGAAAGCCAAGGGTGACGCGCAGCGACTTAGAGAATACCTGAAGCAGAATAACCGCTTCCATAACGTCCTGGTCGTCTACCCAGACGCCGACAAGGCCAACCTCGAACTCTGGCAAGGCAAGGAGCCGCTGACCGGCGCACTCCGAACGGGGCAGGGCTTCAAGGACGCGGCCGACATCGTC
>JAGOBQ010000036.1 GCA_017999215.1 Thermoanaerobaculia bacterium | reverse complement strand
GCCGCGAGGACCTCGGGGGGCCGCGCGGTGCGGGGCCGCCCGTCGAGGGGGATCGCGCCGCTCCAGGGCCGGTGGAGGCCCGCCACGAGCTTCGCGACGGTGGACTTCCCGCTGCCGGACGCGCCGACGAGCGCGACCCGCCCCCCGGGCCGCACGGTCAGGGAGAGGTCCTTGATGAGCGGCTCGGCCAGCGGGCTGTACCCGAACGTGACGTCGCGCAGCTCGAGGTGGCCCGAGAGCTTCGGCACGTCGGTCGCGTCGGCGGCGTCGAGCGCGGGGACCTCTGGGCCGTACCACTGCGGGTCGACCGGGTTCTCGAGGACGTCGTCGAGGCGGTTGAGATCGCCGTCGACCTGCTGCAGCTGCGAGCCGAGCGCGACGAGCGTCGTGACGGGGAGGAGGAACGCGGCCATGAGGGCCTGGAACGCCACGAGCTCGCCGAGCGTGAGCTGCTGCTGCATCACCCTGAGCCCGCCGACGCCGAGGACGACCGCCGTGTTGACGGTCGTCAGGAGGGCCGGGACGGCGTTGAGGACCTGGGTCGCGGCGGCCAGCTCCTGGCCGGAGTTGCTCGCCCTCGCGTGCTGACCGCTCCAGCGGGAGAAGAACGCCGACTCGCTCCCGTTCGCCTTGAGCGTCTCGATGATCTGGAGCCCGTTGAGCGTGACGCCGAGGAGCTTTCCCTGCTCCTGGAGGACGCGCTTGGCGAGATCGCGCCGGCGGCGGGAGACGGCCGCGAGGACGACGAGGCTCGCCGCCGCGAGGGCGACGACGACCGCGGTGAGGAGGACGTCGAACTGCGCCATGACCAGGACGTAGAGGACGGCCATGAGCGCGCCGAGGACGTTCGTCGCGAGCGGACCGGAGAGGAGCTGCGCGACGCGGTCGTTGATCGCGACGCGGGAGCCGACCTCTCCGCCGAACCGCTGCCCGAAGTAGTCCATCGGCAGCCGCAGCAGGTGGGAAAGGAACCGGCTCGAAGAGGTGAGGGAGAGCTTCGCCTGCAGGCGGTAGAGCGTCCGCTGCTGCAGGGCCGTCAGCGCCAGGAGCATCGCGATCGCCGTCCCCATGATCCAGAGGAGCGGCGTCGTCCACGAGCGGTGGCCTCCGACGAGGATCTCGTCGACGAAGACCCGGGTCAGGCTCGGGAGGACGAGGCCCAGGACGGCCAGCGCGAGTCCCGTGGCGGCCGCGACGGCGAGAGGCCCGCCGAGGCCCCGCGCGCGCCGCGTCAGGGAGCGAAACAGGCTGGGCCCGGTGCCGCCCGGCTTGAAGTCGGGGCCCGGCTCGAACGTCAGGACGACGCCCGTGTACGACGTGTCGAAGTCCTGATCGGAGACGAGCCGCGGCCCGCTCGCCGGGTCGTTGACCCACCATCCCCTTCGCCCGTGCCCCTCCACGACCAGGAAGTGGTTGAACTCCCAGAAGACGACGAACGGCGCCGCCAGCGCCCGGAGCTCGGCCGGGCCCATGGCGAAGCCGCGGGCCTCCAGACCGAAGTGGCGGGCCGCCCGGACGACGTTCCCGGCGTTGCTGCCGTCCCGCGAGACGCCGCAGGCCAGGCGCAGCTTCTCGAGCGGCTCGAAGCGGCCGTGGTAGGCGAGGATCATCCCGAGCGACGCGGCGCCGCACTCGGCCGCCTCCATCTGGATGACGGTCGGCGTGCGGCGCCTCGCGGAGCGGGCTCTTCGGGTGACGTCCTCGGCCGGCACGCGCCCTCGGTCGCCGGCCTAGAGGCCGAGCAGCTCCTTGAGCTTCGGGACGACGAGGGTGATCGGCGCCGTCTCGCGCACCATCACCTGGGCGGTGCAGAGGGTCCCGCTCGAGACGGCGAGCGTCCGCCCCTTCCGGGCCGACCACTTGAACCCGTTCTTCGCGGCCGGGTCGAGGACCGGCTCCGCGGAGACGATCGTGACCGGGCCCGCGGCCGTCAGGACCTCGACGAGCGCCTCGTTTGAGAGGAGGCTCGTCAGCCCGTCCCGCGACGCCGGGTAGTCGCTGACGTCCGTCACTCGGGCCAGCATGTAGCCGTACTCCTCGAGCTTGACGGTCGTCGGCGTCAGCCGGACCTCCATGCCCGGGCGGATGCTCCTCGCCTCGAGGGCCGGCACGGCGACCCCGACGCGAAGCGCCCCCGAGTCCCGCTCCAGGGCCAGGATCGCCTGGCCGGGCGAGACCAGGCTGCCCGGGTTGACGAGGGACTCCGTGATCCGCCCGGCGTAGGGGCTCGCGACCTCGGTGTTCGTCCGGTGCTCGAGCTCGAGCTGCGCGACCTCGTTCCTCTCGTCGTCGAGCTCCTGCCGGATGCGGAAGACCTTCATCTCCTCCTGCTCGTCCAGGTCCCCGATCTGGGCGCGGAGGGCGCCGGCCGCCGTCACGTCCTGCTCGAGCTCGATCCGGGTGGCGTCTCGCGTGTGCTCCAGCTCGGCGAGCGGCTGACGCGTCGTAAGGCCGGCGTCGACGAGCTTGCGGGCGCCGACGATCCGCGTCTCGAGCCACTCGAGGCGGGTCCTCGCGGCGCCCGCCTGCTGCTCCGTCTCCGCGATCCGGCGGCGGAGGACGCTTCGCTGGCGCGACGCCTCCTGCTCGGCGAACGCCACGGCGCGCCGCTCCTGCTCCTCGAGCTGGACGAGCTGCGTCTGAAGGTTCTGAAGCCGCGCCGCGAGGTCGGGCCGCGACAGGACCGCGACGACCTCTCCCTCCTTCACGACCGACCCGGGCGCCGCGCGCAGCTGAGAGAGGGTGCCGCTGCCCACCGAGACGACGCGCACGAGGCCGCCGCCCCGGATGAAGATCCCCATCCCGTCGACGGACGTGGTGACGCGGCCGAAGATCCCCCAGGTCGTCGCGGCGAGGAGCAGCGCGGAGAGCGCTCCGACGGCGATCCACGACCGCGGGCCGGTGACGACGAGGAGCTCGTCGAGCCGGTCGGGGTTCTGGAGCTTCTCGAGCGCCTCGCGGCGGAAGAGCCCGCTCATGCCCGGCCGCTCGCGCGGACCGAGCGAGCGGCCAGGTCGGGTGCTCCGGCAGGTCGTCGATACATTCCGCTCCCCCGCTCCGGACCACGTGATCCGGTCCCCGCGAGGACCGGGGCCACCCGTCAGTGTAGCAGCCGCGAACGGGTGGACTCCGGTCCGGGAGCGGTCCGGGGAGCGACGCTACTTCTTCGCGCCTTCTTCCTTCTTCTCCTTCACCACCATCACCTTCACGCGCTCGCCGTCTTCCCCCTCCTTCGCGTGCCAGACCATCGGCATCGCGCGCGGCGCGAGGACGTCGCCCGCGTCGATCAGCTCCTGCAGGACCTGCTCGACGGCGCCGCGCGTGCGGGTGTCGAGGCTCTCGAGGCTCTTCGGGGCGGCCTTCTTCAGCAGCTCCGCGGCGCTCGGCTTGTCGTCGCCGCCGCCGATCGCGTAGGCGAATGCGCGCTTCTCCACGACGACCTTCTTCTCGTCGTCTCCCGTGAAGACCATCGTCGGTCCGTCGCCTTCGCCGACCTTCACGACGTGGACCTCCTTGCCGCCCGGGAGGAGGACGTGGGGCCCTTCACCGTCCGAGAAGGTCTTCACGGTGAGCTCCTTCTCGCCGACCTTCAGCGTGTAGCCGTCCTCGGTCCGCGTCACGACGACCGGCTTGCCCGACTCGGAGGTCAGCGTCTTCGTTTCGCCCGGCTTCATCGGGTCGAGCTTCAGGACGGTCGCTTCCTTGTCCTTCGAGGTGGCGATCGTGATCGTCGTCTCCTCCTCTCTGTCGCCCGCCTGCGCGACGCCGCCGAGCGGGAGGATTGGTGCGACGAGCGTGACGACTGCGCCGAGGGTGAGGGCGCCGAGGGAGGCGCGGGGGACCATGAAGGAGAGACTCATCGGGAACCTCCGATCGTTCTTTCCGGTCATCGCCGGTTTCGTCGCACCTCCGCAATCGACGGGCCAGGCCCGGGAGGCCTCCACGCGCCCGGGACCTCCCGAAATCGGGAAGCGTCTCCCGAAATCGGGCTACTCCTCGGCGGAGGCGAGCCCGAACTTCTCGAGGCGGTAGAGGAACGCCTTGTAGGGGAGATCGAGGAGGCGAGCCGCCCGGGCGCGGTTCCCTCCGGCCAGCTCGAGAGCCTGCCGCAGCGCCTCCTTCTCGTGCTCCTCCCAGGAGAGGCCCCCGGGCGGGAGCTTCCAGCCCGCGTCGGGGGCGGTCCGCCCGCCGAGCGGCTCGGGAAGGTCCCCTGCCGAGACGCGCCCCCCCTCGGAGAGGAGGACGAGCCGCTCGACGACGTTCGCGAGCTCGCGGACGTTCCCGGGCCAGGGGTGGTCGACGAGCCGTGCCAGGAGCGCCGGGGGAAACGGCTCGACGCGGATGCCGTAGCGGCGCTCCGTCCGGGCCACGAAGTGCCGGACGAGGAGCGGGACGTCCTCGCGCCTGTCGCGAAGCGGGGGGAGCGTCACCGACACGACGTTCAGGCGGTAGTAGAGGTCCTCACGGAAGCGCCCCTCGGCGACTTCCCGCGCGAGGTCGCGGTTCGTGGCCGCCAGGATTCGGGCATCGGTCGGGATCTCGACCGCCCCGCCGATCCGCGTCACGACGCCTTCCTGGAGCGCGCGGAGGAGCTTCGGCTGGAGCGGGAGCGGAAGCTCTCCGACCTCGTCGAGGAAGAGCGTCCCGCCCGTCGCCTGCTCCAGCTTCCCTTTCCGCGTCCGGTCGGCCCCCGTGAACGACCCCTTCTCGCTGCCGAAGAACTCGGCCTCGACGAGGCTTTCCGGAATCGCCGCGGCATTCACGGCGACGAACGGCCCCGTCCGCCGGCGCGAGAGGGCGTGGAGAGCCCGCGCCACGAGTTCCTTCCCCGTGCCGCTCTCCCCCGTCAGGAGGATCGTCGCGTCGGTCCCGGCGAGCTTCTCGACCTGCCGGTAGAGCCGCGCCATCGACGGGCTCTTCCCGACGAGGTCGACGAGGCGGTCGCGGTCCCGGACCTCCTCCGAGAGACGCCGGTTCTCGTCGGCGAGTCGCCGCGCCCGGAGCGTCCGCTCGACGGCGAGGAGGAGCGCCGCGCGCTCGAACGGCTTCGTGAGGTAGTCGTCGGCTCCCGCCCGCACCGCCTCGACCGCGTGGGCGATCGTCCCGTAGGCCGTCGCCATCACGAACCCGGTCTCGGGAGAGCGCGCGCGGACCTCCGCGAGGAGCTCCATCCCGTCGCGCCCCGGGAGCTTCCAGTCCGACAGGACGAGGTCGACCGGGGCGGCCGCCAGCTCGACGAGCGCGGCGTCGACGGAGCCGGCCTCGGCGACGGCGTACCCCTCCCCGCGGAGGATCCCGGCGACGAGCCTCCGCTGGTCGATCTCGTCCTCCACGAGGAGGAGGCGGGCCTCAGGCAGGGCGCCCTCCGGCCCGCGGCCCCGCCTCGAGGAGGGCGCGGGTGCCCCGGGGCGCACGGCGCTCGAGGACGAGGCTCCCGCCGTAACGCATCGTCGCGATCCGATGGGCGAGGTAGAGCCCCATCCCCGAGCCGCTCGGCTTCGTCGTCACGTGGGGGGTGAAGAGGCGCGCCGCGACCTCTTCCGGGAGGCCCGGCCCCTCGTCCTCCACCGACACGCGGACGCCGCCCTGCGCGCGCTCCTCGACCCGGACGGAGACCTCGGCGCCGTCGGCGCTCGCCTCGACCGCGTTCACGACGAGCGCGTGGAGCGCCGCCTTCAGCTCCGGCGCGACGGCGCGCAGGCGCATCGCGCCGCTCGCCGGGGAGACGGTGACGCGCACGCGTCCGCGCGCCTCCTGGAGCGCGGCGAGGGCGACGTCCTCGGCGAGGGAGCGGACGTCGACCTCCTCCTCGGTCCCGCCTCCCGCCGCGAGCGCGAGGAAGGAGCGGATCGTCCCGTCGACGCCCGCGATCTGCCGCCGGGCGGCCGCCGCGAGCGACGCGGCCTCGGCGTCGTCGGGGAGGCGCGCGGCGAGCTCGTCCACGGAGAGGCCGACGGCGTGGAGCGGATTGCGGAGCGCGTGCGCCATGCCGCGCGCCACCTCGCCCATCTCGCCGAGGTGCTCGCGCTCCTTCAGGTCGAGCGCCTCCCGCTCGAGGGACGCGAGGCGCGAGGACATCTGGTTGAACGCCGCGATCGCTTCGCCCACCTCGCCCCCTTCGCGGGCCGCGACCTGAGCGCCGAACGCTCCCTCCCCCACGGTCCGCGCGGCGCGGGAGAGCTCCACGAGAGGGCGCGTCACGCGGTGCGCGACGAACGCCGCGGCGAGGAGGCCGACGCCGACGATCCCGAGGGAGCCGAGGAGGAGGCGGGTCCGGAAGCGGCCGACGGCCTCTTTCACCCCGGTTCCCGGGATCGGGATCTTCACCTTCTCCACCGGCCCTTCCAGGAAGATGAAGCCGGTTCCCCCCTTCGTCGTCCAGCTCTCCGTCGCGGAGGTCGTCCGGTTCCCGTCGGTCTGGACCGTGGTCACGACGAACCGCGGCCCCTCGACCTCCTTCGGTGAAACCTCCGGTCCCGTGGTCCCTTCCTTCGCCCTCGCCTCCGGCGGCGACGGCGGCAGGGAGACGACGTGAGCCTCGTCGCGGACGACGATCCTCCGGACGCCTGTATCGACGCCGCCCAGCTCGACGAGCTTCCCGTCGCGGCGCTGGAGGACCTTCACGACGTCCTTCCCGACCGACGTCGCGACGGCCGTCACCTCGACGCGCAGGTCGCGGGTGAGCGCCTCCACGAGGAGCCACTCGGCGCCCACCATCAGGGCGAGGAGGCCGCCCATGAGGGCGAAGAGCTTCACGCGGAGCGTCATCGGGGGCCCGAAGATACAAGGTCCGTGCCGCCGCCCGGCTCCTTCGCGGCGAACGCCGACGGCGCGCCGTCGAGGACGACCACGTACGGCCGGCCCTTCGTCTCCGGAAGGTCGTACTCGAGCCGGGGATCGGCCAGCAGCTCCCGCCGGACGTCCGGCGGCGCGTAGTCGAGGAGGTAGAAGACCGGACCCCACGTCGCCCCGGCCGGGTCGACCACCTTCCGGATGAGCCGGGCCGCCTCGGCGAGCTGCTCGGGTGTCCTGTCGGCGTTGTGCTTCGTGTAGCGCCCCGACTTGTTGTTGACCGTAAACGCGCGCGATTCTGCGTCCCAGAGGATCTCCCCTCCGATCCTCCCCGGCGCCCCCCCGAGCGCCGCGACGTGCCCGTATGTCTCGACGTACCCCGGCTCGCGATCGGAGCCGTCCTCCGGGCGATGGAAGCCGTTCGGGTAGGTACGGCCGCGCGGGTGCGGCACCTCGCGCATGATCGCGACGCGGCCGGCGACGTCGATGACCCACTTGTACGTCCCGTCTCCCGGCTCGAGGAGCGCCGGGACGTCGTGCGTCGCCAGCTGGAGATACGGGTTCAGGAGGACCCTGCCACTCCGGTCCGCCTCGTACTGCTTGACGTAGGCGGGTGGGACGGCGGCCCCGTACTTCGCGTCGAGCGGGTCGGCGGGCGGCGCAGCGAGCAACGACGACGCCGCGAGGAGGAGCGCGTTCGCCGTCCGAGACGCGTACGGGAGCATCCGAGCCTCCTGCGCGCAGGAACGGACGAGGCCGCGCGCGAAGCCAGTCTAGCGGCCCCGCCGTCCGTTCCCGCCGGATCCGCGCCGGTCCGTGGCGGAACGCCCCCGGAGGCCCCACGTCGAAGCCCGGCCGCGCTCCGGCGCGGGTTTCCGCACTCGCTCGCGCGGGAAGCCGCACACCGGTCGCGGCCACGCTTGGCGGGCTTCGGACAAACCTCTGCGGCAGAATCGGTTCGCCCGCGCCCGGGAAGCGGCACGACGCTTGCCGTGCAATTCGCGGCGGAGCCCGGACGGGCTCCGCGATTCGAGCATCACGACGCAAGGGAGGAGCCCTCACATGGCACAGGAGATCGAACGGAAGTTCCTCGTCGCCGGTCCCTTCAAGGAGCAGGCGACCCGACAGACCCGCATCGTGCAGGGGTACCTCTCTTCGGTCCCGGAGCGGACCGTCCGCGTGAGGATCAAGGGCGACAAGGGCTTCCTGACGATCAAGGGAATCGGGAACGCCTCCGGCGCCTCCCGCTACGAGTGGGAGCGCGAGATCCCGGTCCCGGACGTCGAGCAGCTACTCGCGATCTGCGAGCCCGGCGTCATCGACAAGGTCCGCTGGCTCGTCCCGGCCGGCGCGCACACGTTCGAGGTGGACGAGTTCCACGGCGAGAATGAGGGGCTCGTCGTCGCCGAGGTCGAGCTCGCCGCCGAGGACGAGGCCTACGTCCGTCCCGCCTGGCTGGGCACGGAGGTCACCGGGGACCCGCGCTACTTCAACAGCATGCTCATGAAGAGCCCGTACACGCGCTGGGAGCGCCCCGCGGACGGCGCCGAGGGCGCGTGAGCGGGCCGGACCGGCCGGCGGCCGCGGCGGACGGGACCCCGCGGGCCCCGACGGCGGTCGATCCGCTCGACATGCGGAACTACGGCCTGGAGAAGCTGCAGGAGATCAAGGCCGGCCCCTTCATGGCGAGAGCGAAGCTCGCCGGCCTCCCGCTCGGAGTCCTCGCCTTCCTCTTCTTCCACCTCCGCTGGTGCGGACCGATCGGCTTCTTCGAATCGGCCGCCGGCGCCGCGAACGTCGGCCACCTCTACACCGTCACCGGGATCTTCTTCTTCTCGCTCGTCCTCTGGATGACGGAGGCGATCCCGAGCTACCTGACGTCGTTCATCGTCATCGTCTCGACGATCCTCTTCGGCATCCTGAAGATGCGGCCGACCTTCGCCTACCTCGGCGAGCCGGTCATGGTCCTCAACATCGCGAGCTTCATCCTGGCGAGCGCCCTCGTCGCGAGCGGCCTCGCGAAGCGGATCGCGCTCCTCCTCGTGACACGGTGGGGGAACCACATCACGGGGATCTTCTGGGCCTTCATCGCCCTGAACCTCCTCCTCGGCGCGTTCATCAGCGCGACGTCGGCGAAGACCGCCATCCTTCTGCCCCTCTTCATGGTCATCGCTGCGATGTACGGCGCCGTCGGCGGGGTCTCACGCAACAACGTCGGGAGGAACCTCGTCCTCCAGAACCTCCTCGCGAACAACGTCTCGGCGAGCGCCTTCATCACCGGCTCGGCGGCGAACCTCCTCGCCGCGCAGCTCCTCGAGAACGCCGGCCACAAGGTGATGTACTCCCAGTGGCTCATGGCGCTCCTGCCGCTCGCCGTCCTCCAGTGCGGCATCGCCTGGTTCACGGGGACGAAGCTCCTCTTCCCGGTCCGCCCCGAGGACGCGCAGCCGAAGGTCGACGGGGGCATGGACCGCCTCCGGTCCGAGCTGAAGGCGCTCGGCCGCCCGAGCCTCCGCGAGCTTCGCGCCGCAGTGGTCTTCGTGGCCGTCCTCGCGCTCTGGTCGACGGAACCGCTGCACGGTATCCGGGCCGAGGTCGTGGCGATGTGCGGAGCCGTCCTCGTCCTCCTCCCGCCGTTCTCCGGGCTGCCCCGCTTCGGGGTGCTGACCTGGAACGAGGCCGACATCCCGTGGCACATGCTGATGTTCAGCTGGGGAGCCTACGTCCTCGGCGGCATCCTGGAGTCGACGCACATCGTCGACCTCGCCGTGGAGGCGATGTTCGGCCACCTCGGCATCACGGCCGCGACGCCGAAGGTCGCGGTCTTCCTCGTCCTCGCCTCCCTTTTCGCCTTCACGACGCTCATCAACGAGAGCAAGACGGCGCGGACGATCGT
The DNA here is from genome assembly GCA_017999215.1 of Thermoanaerobaculia bacterium. Lineage (GTDB taxonomy): Bacteria > Acidobacteriota > Thermoanaerobaculia > UBA5066 > UBA5066 > UBA5066. The sequence goes on along the minus strand of JAGOBQ010000036.1, from coordinate 5,806 downwards.
CCTCTTCCCCGTCATGATCGCGACGGCGACGAAGTTCGGGTGGGACGTCGTCGGCTTCTGCCTCCCGATGGCGTTCCTGATCAACCAGGTCTACGTCCTCTACTTCAACTCCAAGCCGGCCAACATCAGCTACCTCTCGAACATGTACTCCACCGGCGAGTCGTTCAAGTTCGGGATGACGCAGCTCGTCATCATCCTCGTCGTGCTCACGCTCTGGACCCAGTACGTCATGCCGCTCATGGGCTTCCAGAGCCGGCTCTGGTGAACCGGTAGCGCTCCCGCGAATCCCGAGCCCGCTCCCCGGGGTCGAGACCGGGGGGCGGGCTCTTTCCTCCCCCGTCAGGGTGCGGCAACGGGAAGAAGGAAGACGTTCGCGAGAACGAAGAGCGCGACCAGAGAGAGCAGGGCCGCGACGGCCGGCGCGAGGATCCATCCCGCGACGATCCCGCCGACGGCCCGCCATTTCACCGGGCTCCTCCTCACGAGGGAGATGCCGAGGATCGCGCCGACGACCGCCTGCGAGCTCGAGACGGGGACGAGCGGCGGGGCCGGCAGGCCGAGCGTTCGCAGGAAGTGCGACAGGGTCGGGGAGGCGAAGACCCAGAGGACCGTCGCCGTCGCGGCGACGACGATGAGGGCCGCGAGCGGCGAGAGCGCCGTCAGGCCCCCGCCGAGCCGCTTCATGACCCGGTGGGAGTAGGTCGCGATGCCGGTCGCGATCGCGAGGCCGCCCGCGAGGAAGAGCATTTCCACGCTCGAGACGCGCAGCGGCCCGACGACGATCTCCTCGGGGAACGGCGAGACGCGGAGGAAGACCCCCATGACGTTCGCGATGTTGTTCTGCCCGAGGCTGTAGGCGCCGAACCCCCCGACCGCCAGGAGCCCGACGCGCGTCCAGGCATCGACCTCGAGGAGGTGGATCCTCATGTGCGGCATCGCCGCCCGCGCAGCGATGAAGAGGACGGCCGCGAGGGATGCCGAGAGGGCCGGACAGAGGAGCCACGAGGAGACGATCCGCCTGAGGACGTCGGGGTCCGTCGGGCGCCCGGTGTAGAGGTTCCACCCGACGATCGCGCCGACGATCGCCTGCGTCGTCGAGACGGGCAGGCCGATCCGCTTCAGCAGGAGGAGGACGGCGAGGCCGGCCGCGAGGGCGACCGCGAAGGCCCCCGCCGGAGCGTCGATCGCTCCGAGCCGGCCGAGAGTCCCGGCCGCGCCCGAGACGCCCGCCGCGGAGCCGAGGACGACGAAGAAGCCGGCGACGACGACCGCCGTCCGGAAGCGCACCATCTTCGTGGCGACGGCCGTTCCGAAGACGTTCGCGGCGTCGTTCGCGCCGAGCGACCAGCCGAGGAAGAGTCCGCTCGAGAGGAAGAGCCAGGTCAACGCGTGGGGACCTCCGAGGGCGTCAGGAGGCAGAGCCCGCCACGACCCTCGCCCCGGCGGCCGGCCGCGGCGTGGCGCTCACGGGGAGCTCGAAGACGTTCTGGACGACGAAGAGGCCCACGAGCGCGAACACGAGCGCGGCCGCCGGCGCGGCGACCCAGCCGATCGCGATCTGCCCGAGAGGCTTGAGCCGGATGCCGCTCCTCCTCACGAGGGAGGTCCCGACGATCGCGCCGACGACGGCCTGGGTCGCCGAGACCGGGACGAGCGGCCAGCCGGGGAGCCCCGCCGTCCGGAGGAGGCGCTGGAGCGCGGGAGAGCCGAAGATGAAGAGAACCAGGCCCGCCGCAAGGACGACGAGAAGACCTGCGAGCGGCGAGAGCGACGCCAGCCCCGAACCGAGCCGGACCATGACCCGGCCCGAGTAGGTCGCGATTCCCACGGCGATCGCGATGCCTCCGAGCAGGAAGAGCAGCTCGACGCTCGTGAATCGGAGCGGCCCGATCGCCGTCTCCGCAGGGAAGGGCGAGACCCGGACGAAGACCCCCATCACGTTCGCGATGTCGTTCAGTCCGAGGCTGAAGGCGCCGAAGGCCCCGACGACGAGGAGTGCCGTTCGGGTCCAGGCGTCCACCTCGAGCAGGTGGACCCTTCGCCGCTGAAGGAATCGACGGGCGACGAGGAAGAGGCCCGCGGCGATGAGACCCGCCAGGAGAGGGCTGAGGAGCCACGACGAGAGGAGCTGCGTCAGCGTCTTCAGGTCCGTCGCCTTCCCGTTGAAGAGGTTCCAGCCGAGGATCGCGCCGACGATCGCCTGGGTGATCGAGACGGGGAGCCCCGACCGCGTCAGGAGGAGGACGACCGCGGCCGCCGCCGCGAGGGCGACCACGAAGGCGCCCGCCGGGGCGTCGATGGTACCGAGCCGGCCGAGCGTCTCCGAGGTCCCCTGAGCGCCGGCCCACGCCCCGATCACGACGAAGACGCCCCCGACCAGGGCCGCCGTGCGGAACTTCAGCATCCGGGTCGCGACGGCGGTCCCGAAGAGGTTCGCCGCGTCGTTGGCGCCGAGCGACCAGCCGAGGAAGAGGCCGCTCGTCAGGAAGAGCCAGGACATCCCGTCCGCCTCCCGCTCAGATCGTCCGCTTGATGGTGTAGATCGCGAGGCGGTCGGCGACGCCCTCCGCCCGGTCCGACAACGTTTCGACGTGGAGGCAGAAGTAGCGAAGGTGGATCTTCCGCGCGAGCTCGAGGTCCGTCGCGAAGATCTTCCGCTTCAGGCCGTCCGCAAGGCGGTCCGCCTCCTTCTCGAAGAAGTAGACCTTGTGGATGTGGCTTCGCACCGCCGTGATCTCGCGAAAGAAGGCCCGGCAGGAGTCGACGAGGTGCTGCGTCGCCTGGACGCAGGCCCGGGCCAGGGCGAGGTAGTCGGGGGCGAGCTCCTCCGGGATCTCGGGACGCTCCACCTCGAACTGCCCGAGGGTCTGCTTGGCCTGGTCGATCACGTTGTCGAGGTTTTCCAGGAGGCCGAGGACGTCGCCCCGGTGGTCCGGGATGAGCGATTCAGCGTACAGCCGCGTCTCGACCTCGCGCCGCAGTGCGTCCGCTTTCCCCTCGAAGACGCCGATCGCCCTCCGACGCTCCTCGAAGCTCGGCTCGTCGTGGCGGAGGTAGTCGTCGACCCCCTTCTCGAAGACGAGGCAACCTTCGCTCACCGCGTCGAGGAACTGGTCGATCTGCGCCTCCAGGGCGCGGGTACGTCGGAAGAGGATCGTCACGTTGCACCTCCGGTGGGGACGACGACGAGGAGGAGCGGCGGGCGACCGGACTCCGGCGTTCCCCCCAACCTCCCTGGCTTCACATGCGGTCCTCCGACGTCCGTCGTCGAAAGAAGGGCGGGCGCGGACGATCCGCGCCCGCCGGAAGGAGGAGGGGCGGAGGGGCGACGAACCCCCTCCGCCGGAACGCGCCGATCAGCCGACCGGCGGACCGGCGAACCGCTTGAGCGCCTTGATGTAGTTCGTGTTCGAGAACCTGTCGAGACCGAGCTTCCGCACCGTCGCGATGACGAGCGCGGGGTCCTCGTGCTCCACGGCGGCCGTCCGGATCGGCGTGCCGTCGAACGTCAGGTTCGCCAGCTCGACGATGCAGCCGTCCACCGTGAATCCGAATCGTTCCTTGCCGACGGCGATCGCCCGGAGCTTCGGATGGGCGCCGACGACCTCGGCGAGGAACTCGTCGAGCGTGTAGCCCGCGCGGGCCAGCTTCGGGAGCGCGACGCCCCAGGCCCCGGCAACCTGAGCGAGGACCTCGTTCGTCAGCGGGAAGCCCGACTTCAGGACCGGGTTCCACTGCTCGAGCGTGTCCCCGTTGACGTTCTCGAGCTTCTTGATGTCCATCAGGCCGTCGCGGATCTTCGTGTTGTTCGGGCTGTCGGCCGAGACGATGTACGTCTCGGCGCTCGAGCGCGCCTTCGCCTCGCCGTGGGAGCGGATGTTCGACTCTGCTTCGCCGAAGCTCTCGCCGAAAGTCCTGTATTCCCAGCGGGGGATGATGACGGGGGCTGCGTTGCTCATGTCGATACTCCTGGCACGGGCGGCGGGAGGCTCCGGCCGCGGGCTCGTCAACGGGGCGCCGGAAGGCGCTCCTTCGGGGAGCACCTTCCGGCAGCCGGCCGGGTTATCTAGAAGGCGTACTGGACGCGGAACTGGAGGACGCTGAAGTCGTCGCCGGGAACGGCGCCGTAGAGCTTTTTCGGCTTCGCGTACTCGTCGTTGTCGACGATCGTCCAGTCCAGCATCAGGCGAATGTTGAAGTTCGGGTAGTAGTTGAGGCCGAACGTGAAGTTGTCGGCGCTGCCGCCCTTGATCGGGTCGACGGCGGTGAGGTCGTTCAGGTCCATCGTGCTGTAGCGGGCGACGACTTCGTAGGCCCCACCCTTTCCGGGCGAGACCTTGTCGACGAGACCCTCGTCGGCCGCGTACTTCCGCTTGCCGCCCAGGACGTACGAGACCTGCGCGTACCACCCGTCGAAGTCGTGGTCGGAGAGGTCGACGGCGCCCGAGAGGCGGTCCACGCTCGTGGCGTTGTATTCGGCCTGCCAGGCGAAGGCGTCCCAGACGCCCGCGAGCTCGAGGCCGTACTGCCGGACCTGGTCGACGTCCTCGAGGTCGCCCGTGTTCAGGTACTTCGCCTTCGCGATCTTCGAAACCTCCGGGCGGCTCGAGAACTCCACGACGTAGGCCGCCGGCGGCCGGGTGCTGCCGGAGCCGACCGCGGCGTCCGGCTGCCAGCCCGTCGCCGCCGCGCCGATGTGGATCGCGCGCGTCTCGGAGGGCATGACCGGCGCCCACGTTCCGCGGGCGGCCCAGCCCCAGCCCTGGTCGAGGCCGCTCACGTCCTCGCCGATCCCCTGCGTGAAGAGCGTCGCGGCGGCGGAGAAGCGGTCCGCACCGTAGAAATAGCCGACGCCGAGCCGCCGTCCCGGCGCGAACGCGTCGACGTAGGCCCGCTCGACGAACCAGATGTCCTTCGACGAGACGAGCTGGTCGTAGCCGTAGGGGATCTTGAACTGGCCGAGGCGGATCGCGCTGTCCGCGATCCCCTCGTAGCCGACGTAGGCGTCCTTGATGTCGACCGCGTTGTCGGCGAAGTCGACGTCGAACTCGGCGGTCCAGTCCTTCGCGACCGTCGCCTTGAAGCCGATGCGGCCGCGGCGGAGGCCGAGGGCGTTCCCGTTCCGGTTCTCGTCCCCGGAGAAGAACACGCCGTCGAGCTGAGCACGGCCAGCGAGGCGGAACTTGTACGCGCCGTCGGCGCTCGCCCACTCGAGCTTGCCCTTGTCGCTCACGGAGCGGAGAGTCGTCCCCTTCGCGGACTTCGCCTTCTCCTCGGCGGCCGAGCGCTCCTTGTCCTTCTTGACGAGGCTCTCGACCCTCTTCTCGAGGTCGACGATCCTCTCGGCGTCCGACTGCGCCAGTGCCGCGCAAGGGACCGCGAGCAGGGCCACGAGGACCGGGATCCCGAACTTCTTCTTCATGTCGTTCTCCTGTGTCTTCTCACGCCGGCGCCCGGGTCATTCGCCGATGTTCTTGGCGCCCGGCCAGCGATAGATCTGAGGGTTGCCCTTCTCGTCGAGGGGGCGCTTGTCGGCCTCGGTCACGACCGACATCTCGAAGTCGAGGATCGCGTCGCCGATCGTCTTGATCGCGACGGCCCGCCCCTGGAACCCCGGCGACGTGAGCTGGAGCTTCCCGTCCTTGCCGAACCCCTTGTAGTGCGTGACCCAGGTCTGGATGATCGTCGTCACGCCGGGGAAGCGCTTGTCGAGGTCGGCGAGGCTGCTCACCTTCGCGAACGGCCCCGACTGCATGACGAGGAGGACCTTGTCGTCGATCTCGCCGTTGTCGAGGAGCGTCAGGAT